>JAYSTZ010000430.1:0-1523 GCA_043719365.1 Verrucomicrobiaceae bacterium
CTGCTTTCGCCAATGGTGGATCCGTACAACCAGACCCGGCTTTACGACATTCTGCTCGGAATCGGAATCAGCATCATCCTTGCGGAGGGACTGAACCTCGTGAACGGCTACACCGGTCAGTTTTCCTTGGGACACGCTGGATTTATGGCGGTCGGCGCGTTCCTCGGGAGCGCGATGTCGCTCGGGATTGTATTCCCGTATTTGGACGGACCGACCTGGGCGGGAGTTGATTGGAAGGTGCTTTTCAAGATTCTCCAACAGGGCTTTGCGTGGGTCGTGAACCTGTTCTTTTGGATTCACAACGGGCTCATTGCGTTGTCCTCAGGGCTGCCGGGGTGGGGGAAATTCCTCATGGCTCTAATCTACGGTGGTGCGACTGCGGCCCTTTCGGGGCTGCTCGTCGGAGTTCCGTCCCTGCGCTTGAAGGGCGATTACCTTGCGATCGTGACGCTCGGATTCAACGAAATCATCCGCGTCATCATTCAAAACGCCGAGCCGCTCGGAGCGCAACGCGGGCTCACCGGCGTGCCGTCGAATACGAATTTCTTTTGGGTCTTCAGCTTCACGGTGCTGACAATCTACGTCGTCCACAATCTCGTCCACTCCACGTATGGCCGGGGATTTCTGGCCGTCCGCGATGACGAGATTGCCGCCGAGTCGATGGGCATCAACACGACGAAATACAAGGTGCTCGCGTTCGTCGTCGGCGCTGCGTTTGCCGGAGTTGCAGGCACGCTCTTCGCACACCAAAAGCAATACATCAACCCAGAGAGCTTTAATTTTATCCGCTCGGTGGACATCGTCGTGATGGTGATTCTCGGTGGGATGGGCAACACGGTCGGCGTCTGCATCGCGGCGGTATTGCTGACGATTCTGCCGGAGATTTTGCGGGATTTGGCGAAGGTCGAATCGTTGCCGGAATGGTTCCGGCACATCGCGGAGAACCGCATGATCATTTACTCCCTCCTGCTCATCATCCTCATGCTCGCAAGGCCGCAGGGGCTTTTTGGCGGATGGGGAAAGAAGAAAGGGGATGCATGAGTCTGCTCCATCTCGACAGCGTCACAGTGCAATTTGGCGGACTGAAGGCGGTTTCCGAGGTGTCTTTTGAAATCCGCAAAGGCGAACTGGTTGGTCTCATCGGACCGAACGGGGCAGGGAAGACCACGGTCTTTAATCTGATCACTGGAGTTTATGCGCCAACGGTGGGGAAAATTTCATTCGACGGCAAGGGAGTCGCCGGACGCCGGCCATACCAAATCACCGCACGCGGGATCGCCCGGACTTTTCAAAACATCCGCCTTTTCGCCTCAATGACGGTTTTCGACAACGTCCGCTGCGCCTGCAATATGCACCTCAGCCACGGTATCTCGCACGCTCTTTGGCGCGGCGCGAAGGTTGCCGCCGAGGAAGCGCGGATTGAAAAAGAGGTGATGGAGTTGCTGGAGATTTTTGACCTTGCCGGAGCGCGCGATGCCAATTGCAAGAGCCTGCCCTACGGAGCACAGCGACGACTGGAAATC
>JAYSTZ010000044.1:0-2103 GCA_043719365.1 Verrucomicrobiaceae bacterium
GTCTTGCGCGTTTGGGAATGCGCCTTGACACGACACCGCAGTGAACGCACGGCGGCGAGGATCACGCGCGCATTGAACAGGACTTAAAGCATCGGCCCCGCCGACTTCTTTTTTTCTGGAGTTGAGGCGCTCGCAGTTCGCGAATGCTTCCGCTCAATGACGGCAAACCACCGCACGAGATTTACGGCAATCTGCCACCACAAAAAAAGCAGCAGTCCCAAGGTCACGACAGCAAAGGCTAAACAAATTCCTACAGCCCACGGAGCGGAGATGAAACCCAACGTGATCTGTAAAAACGCGCTGCACAGCGCGAGAAGAACGTTCGCGAGAAGCGCGATGCCGAGGTTTCGCAGAGGGTCGTAGTAGCCTGCTTTGACGCTGCGGCCTTCTGCCTCCTCCTGCATTTGGAAGTTCTTCCAGTCGGTTTCGTATTCCTCGTCATCGTAAATCTCCTTGATGCGGAGAAGGATTGTCGCCTGCAGCGTCAGAAGGAAACTACCCACGGTGAGAAACGCTGAGAACAAAGGGATTCGCAGCACCTCCCGGTAGGCTTTGATCCATACCCATTCGCCGCCGATCCATCCGCCTGATTTGATTGCAAGCGTCAATCCCACGCACGCCACGGAGGTCAGGACCGTCAGGATAATAAGGAACCGCTTTGGCATTGTGCGAAGTCGGTCACTCGCTAGATGCCGAGGAGGCGTTTCACTTTTGGATCGTTCGCTGTCTCCAATAAACGAGTGATCAAATCAGAACGGCGGATGGAGCCTTCCATGTCATCGAAACGGACACTCAGATTTGCCACTACGTCGTCGTATTCGTATTCACCAAACAACGCCGCGTCGTTGTTCGTTCGATACGTCTGCTCCCGACCAGCTTGGTCTTTTCCGACAACCTTCGCCTTTTGGATCAACCCATCATGTCGGCATTCCACAATCGCGCTGGCAATCTGGCCCATGTGGGCATTCGGGTCGAAGCCGAGGATGATCTTCTTTCTTTTCGCCTGCATCGCCAGCGGAGCGAAATGACGGTTGGTGAGCTTGAAGGTCACAAGATTTGCCTCCAGCGTATTGATCTGCCGCAGTTCACGCACGTAGTTGTCAAACGATCCGGGCTTGAGAATTTGCTCAAGGACGAGACGTCCGCGGAAAGCATTTCGATGAGCGGTCGGGAGCTTCGGATCTTCTTCCAGACGCTCCTCTTTGCGCGCTTTCACGGCCTCAGCAAAGCGGCTTGAGCAGTAGTAGCCAAAATCCCCGAGGAGCGATGCAGAGAGGTAATGGTGGCAATACAGCCCGTGGCCGTTGCTCTCGTGCGCTACAAAGAAATTCGTCTCCGCGAGTCGCTCGTCGTTTTCTAACTCGTGCGCACTGAGGACAAGCACCCCGTCTTCTTTTCGCAGCCTCGTGAATCTGCGAGCATCGCGAATCTTCAAAAGAAGCCCGCCCCACCAGTCGCCGAGCTTCGTCACCGCTGCGAGGTGTGATCCAAATTCGCGACCAGGCACTTCGGTGATCCGCTCGAATACCGCAGCCGGAGGAACTGCTTTCGGGGCGAACTCCGGATTCCATCCAAATCCATAAACGCGCATTTTCATCGGCCCCTGATACACGAAGCCCTGAGACGTAACAGCGCAGATTTGGTCGATGTCCCCCCACGAAAAACTGCCCGGCGAATTTCACATTCGCGCGCGGGTGAAGCGCGACATCGAAAACCTCAAGGCACTGGCGGAGATCAAACGCGCTGTGATTTCGACTCCTGACGCCGATTACCGCTACCGGCTGGTGGTGAACAAGGTCGAGGTGCTCGCGGCCCTGACCTGCCTCGGCAACGAGATCGACTACCCGAACTTCAAGTCCAAGATCGGGAAGACCGAAGACCAGAGGGACAAGCTCGACGCCTACCACAAAGTCTGGAGCGTGATGGCCGGCATGCAGCGAAGCCAGCGGGACTGACGGAAGCTGCCGTTCGTGTCGGCACGAACCGGCGACCGTTGACGCCCGCTAGGGCGCATGGACTCCATTCCGCCGGACGTTGCCAAGAAGCTGCTCAATCGCGATTTCGCCAATCTCGTCAAACGAGTGCAGGCGGGCGGCAAGATCA
>JAYSTZ010000431.1:0-1523 GCA_043719365.1 Verrucomicrobiaceae bacterium
ATCGACCGCAAATATCACGTCCGATATCTCGACAAGCAATAGCACGACAAACAGCGGAGTCGCCATTCGGACGCCGTTCTCGCGAACGAAGAACTTGTCTCCTCGGTAGTCTGCCGTGACAGGCATTAGCTTCTTGAACCATTTTACGACAGGGTTTCTCTCGGGATGAATCGCCTCCTCCTTTTTCACGATCATCTTGATCCCGGTCAGGATAAGAAATGCGCCGAACACGTAGATAATCCACGCAAACTTGGTGATAAGAACAGTCCCCGCGACAATCATCACGGCACGCATGACCAACGCACCAAGAATCCCCCAGAAAAGGACCCTGTGCTGGTAGGCGGCGGGGACCGCGAAGTAAGAGAACAGAAGCGCAAAGACAAAAATGTTGTCCACGCTGAGCGAATACTCGATCACATACCCAGTCGTGAACTCGAGCGCCTTCTCGGCACCGGCGAAGTGCCAGATGCCAAGATTGAATATAGCGGCGAGCGTCACCCATGCGACAGTCCAGCCCATCGCCTCACGAAACGAAACGACATGCGCTTTTCGGTGAAATACGCCGAGATCGAGCGCGAGCATCGCTAGTACGAAGAGATTAAAGCCGACCCAGAGCCAGGTTGTATCTGTCATGTCCTAATTCAAAAATGGTTGATGTGCTGCTCAACGCTTTGCGGCGGTGTTTAGCTGGGTCGGAGCGGAAGTTTTGAAATGGCTCCTGGCCCGCCGCTCGCGCTTTTGATGACGGTGATCGATTCGCGATTCGAGCTCTGTGATGAGTTTTGTTAAAGCCGCTCGGAGCGTGTGATCCACCGCTTCGCCGAAAACATCCGGCCCGGGCGTAACTAAATGCGCGGTAATGCGGAAAGGAGGACTCGCATCGGAGTTGTGCTCCAATCGTATATGGGCTTCGTCGATTTGGAGATCCTCCCGGAGAGATTCGATACTTTTTTCAACGAGTTCGGCAAATGCTGCGGATGGCTGATGGTTGCTGTTTGTAAGAATGAATTTCATAACGTCCCGAGATTTAGCGCCAATTCCGGATTCGACAAATACACTATATGGAAGCTACCGTGAGCTTTTATGGAATCCGAGAACACCGCCACCGAATGGCTCAATTATCATCACCTTCGATACTTTCACGCAGTCGCCCAGGAAGGGAGCGTGAGCCGGGCGTCGGAAAAGCTTCGCACCTCGCAGCCTTCGATATGTGCGCAGGTGAAGCAGCTTGAGCAGGCGTTGGGCGAAACACTTTACAGGCGCAGCGGGCGCGCAATCGTACTCACAGACTTTGGACGAATGATTCACGGATACGCCGAGGAAATATTCGCACTGGGGCGTGAGTTACTGACGACTGCGAGACGCGGAACCACTGCGCGCACGCAGCGGCTCAATATCGGAATTGTGGATTCATTTCCGAAGCTCCTCAGTCTCGAAATCCTTCGCCCGGTCTTCGCTCAGACTCCGGCGGTTCAGGTCTCCTGCCGCGAAGGAAAACTCGATGATCTGCTCGGACAGCTCGC
>JAYSTZ010000432.1:0-8515 GCA_043719365.1 Verrucomicrobiaceae bacterium
CCTCGGCTCCGCGAGCGGCGGCGCAGTCACGCTCATCGCGAGCGTCGGCAAGGAATTCCAGTCGAAAGTGCAAGCCGGCAAAATCATCCAAACCATCGCTCCACTCGTCGGAGGCAAAGGCGGCGGCAAACCCGACTTCGCCCGCGGCGGAGGCAAGGACGCCACACAACTGGACGCCGCACTGGCTGCTGCGAAAGCAATGCTGGCGTAGGTCTGATATCGTCGTTCACAAATGAGGAGACGGGCGGCGGGTAGGGTGGGCGTCCCGCCCGCCGCGCTGCGCATCTTGCGCAGTGCCCGGTGGAGAGTTCTCTCGTGCCTTCGCGCGTACCGCGTCCTTGGTGTGTTCGATGATTCAGGCGGGACGCCCGAATCGGCGGGCGAGACGCCCACCCTACCCGCCGCCCGTCATTCGTTTTCGCTCACCGTCTGTTCATTTTTGGTAGGCGCTTTTACACCACTCCCGCAGCCACATACGCATCGACGAGCGGCTTGTAAAACGCCGTGCGTCTGGTTACAGCGCGGCGCACGACGTGTTTGAGATTCGGGACGTCGGAAAGGTTGATCACCAAATCGACGCTTGCGGCCCAGGCCTCCATTTCGCTGTCGGTGTGGACACCGGAGCCGACCAGCACAAACATTTGCAGGCGGCGCTGCCCGCTGGGCAGACCCTTCGATGCGTCGAGAATCGGGTTCGTCTCGATGTTCGAGGCGTTGAAGTGTTCCCCGACGATGACGACGTCGTATGTGTGGCTTTGGAGCTTTAGCAGGATGTCTTCGAGGAAGAGACCGGTGTGGATCTTGTAGTCGATCTCCGTGAGGTTCTCCACGATGAGCCGTTGGACCTCCGGCACGTCCACGCAGACGAGTGCGGTGGAATCGCCCGGCTCGAAAAGATCAATGCGGTGATGAAAATCGTTGTCGAGTGAAACGCTCATTTGGAGAAGGAAAGGGTGTCGAGTTTGAGACCAGAGGTGTCAGTCTGTGAAATGTTCATTCGTTTTTTGGCGTCGTCCAGGAACCTGCTCATTTTGCCTTTATTCGAGGAGTAAAGGATGGCGGTCTCATCCGTGATCTTCCCCTGCTCGAAAGATTTGACGATTGCCTGATCGAACGTGCTCCAACCAAAGGTCTCGCTCTGCTCGATGATGTCGTAAAATGTTTTGTCTTCGGACTCTCCGAGCGCAACGGCTTCGCGGGTTCGAAGACTGCTCCCCATGATTTCCTGGACTAGCAAACGTCCGCCGCCGAGACGCGGCAGGAGCCGCTGGGAAACGACCCATCGCAACATGTCTGCGAGGCGGGTTCGGAGCTGCTTCTCTTCACTCTGGTCGAACATACCAAGAATACGATTGATGGCCTGCCCGGCGTTGATCGTGTGAATCGTGGAAAGAACAAGGTGTCCTGTTTCCGCCGCAGTCATGGCGATATCGACAGTCGCGCGGTCGCGCATTTCGCCGACGAGAATGACCTTGGGAGCCTGTCGCAGCGCGGCGCGCAGCCCAATGGGGAAATCGTCGAAGTCTGCTCCGAGTTCCCGCTGGTTGAATGTCGAACGCTTGTGCGGGTGCATGTACTCGATCGGGTCTTCCAGCGTGATCACGTGCACGGATTGGGTGCGGTTGATCTCGTCCAGAATCGCTGCGAGCGTCGTCGTTTTTCCGCTTCCAGTTGAGCCGGTGACAAGGACGAGGCCGGTTTTTTCCTTGGCGATATCGCGCAGGATGTTTGGCAGACCGAGACTTTGAATCGTCGGGACTTCGGTCTGCGCTTTCCGCATGACGATCGCGATGTTGCCCTTGTTCCGGAAGATGTTCACGCGGTAGCGGGCCTGCTCGTTCACCATGTAGGCGCAGTCGCACGAACCACGCTCGGCGAGGTCGCGATAGAGCCGCTTCTCGCCGTTCATGATATTGAGCGCGATGCGTTCTGTTTGATACGGCGTCAGCTTCTTTACGTGCGGTGCCACATCTGCTTCACGGAGGACGCCAAATGCCTCCACTTGGGGCGGTCGGCCGACGCTGAAGTTGATGTCGGAAATGCCGGGCGCAAAGCTTTGCATCGCGGTAAGGAGGGCGTCGAGTTCGGCTCGTTTCATGGCTTTATTCTTCGAAGGCGCTCGGCGGTGTTTTCAGGAATACGCGGAACTTCTTTTTATCGAGGCATTTTTCGTAGGCTTCCTCGGGTGAGATGATGCTCTTTTTGAGCAACTCCATGATGGCGTCGTCGAGCGGCTGGTTCCCTTTTTGCTTTCCGATCTGCATCATGCCGGTGATTTGGTGTGTCTTGCCTTCGCGAATCAGGTTCGCAATCGGCGAATCCACCACAAGCACTTCGAGCCCCGCGATACGACCGGGTTTGTCGATCCGTTTGAAAAGGTTCTGCGCGACGATGCCCTTGAGCGATTCTGCGAGGCCCGAGCGGATCTGGTTCTGCTGGCCGGCGGGGAATACGTCGATGATGCGGTCGATGGTTTTCGGAGCGCTGGGGGTGTGGAGCGTTCCAAATACCAAGTGACCGGTTTGCGCCGCCGTGAGTGCGAGCTCGATAGTTTCGAGGTCGCGCATTTCTCCCACGAGAATGATGTCGGGGTCTTCGCGAAGCGCGCCGCGTAGTGCCGAGGCGAATGACTTTGTATGCATTCCCACTTCCCGATGATTCACAAGGGACTGCTGCGACTTGTGGACAAATTCGATGGGGTCCTCGACCGTCAGAATGTGGTCTTTCCGATGGAGGTTCGCGTAATCGACCACAGCGGCAAGCGTCGTGGATTTACCGGAACCCGTGGGCCCGGTTACGAGGACGAGTCCCTTCTTCAACATCGCGAACTGGGTGATGACCGGCGGCAACCCGAGCTGCTCTGCGGTGAGAACCTTGCTCGGAATCAACCGGAACACCGCGCCGATCCCGTACTTCTGATTGAAGAAGTTCGCGCGGTAGCGGGCGAAGCCGGGATACTCGTAACCAAAGTCCACGTCTCCGGTTTCTTCGAACTGTTTGATCTTCTGCTCTGGTGCGATCTCATAGACGAGCGACTTGAGGTCATCGCCCTCAAAATTCGGCGCCTCTACGCGAATCATTTCACCGTTGATACGGAGGATCGGAGGATTGCCGGTGGAGAGATGCAGGTCGGAGGCTCCCTGCTCTTTCATGAATTTGAAGTATTGGTCGATTCGTGCCATGCCCGCTGAGATAGCCAGAAAAATGCCAGACGCTCGTGTTTGTTCACATCCTGTATGAAGTGGAAATGATCGATCTCCAGATCCTTAACACTCATCTAGCTGCGAATAACTTTGCTAAAACGCGTTCCACTAAGACTCAGCGGGTGTTCCGCAGCGACAGAACGTTGTGAAGAAGTGACGAAGTGGTGTGAGTCCCGCACTGCGATCTGAAGAACCACCGTTGTTATTGGGGTTCATTCGCAACTATTCAGGAGTTATTCGCAGACTGTTGGCTTTCGGGAGGAGCCCACCGTTTTTGCTGGAGCGCCTGAAGAGCGGCAGCGGTCTCCGCTTCTTTTTTGCTGTTGCCGGAACCCTCGCCGAGCTCCGCGTCGTGCCAAAGAACACGGGCGGAAAACTGCTTCTGATGCTCTGGACCATCCGAGTTTAAAATCACGTAGCGCGGACTGACGGGCGAGATCGCCTGCAATATTTCCTGGAGCCGCCCTTTCGGATTCGCCTCCGGAGGATCGAGGTCGAGATGCTCCAAATCCACACGAGCTTCCGAGAGCACGATGCGTCGTGCAGTGACGTAGTCGGAGTCGAGGTAGATTGCGCCGATGAGAGCCTCGTAAGCATCCGCAAGCGCCGAGCTGCGTTCGCGACCGCCGCTGGCTTCTTCGCCACGTCCCATCATGAGATGCTGGCCGAGCTCAAGGCGGATCGCGTGCATCGTCAGGCCTTCGCGGGAGACGAGACGCGAGCGGAGCTTGGTGAGCGCGCCTTCGCTAAAGGTCTTAAAATGGTCGAACAACCACTCGGTGAAAATGAGCTGGAGCACAGCGTCGCCGAGGAATTCGAGACGTTGATTGTCAAAATGATGCCGCTGAGTTTCGTGGCCGAGAGAAGGGTGGGTCATCGCCTCCGCGAGTAGCAGCGGATTGCGAAATTTATATTTGAGACGCTTTTCGAGCGGATTCATAGCCGCCCCGTTCATAGCCTGACTGCGTGCGCAGGCGCACAAAAAAATTCGTTCTGTGCAGAAAAGGTGTTGCCGGATGCGGTGCGGGGCGTTTCGTCGCTTGTCTGCCGGCCCGCGATTCGCCATGCAGAAGAGGCGATGTCGCTTTGGAAAAACTTTCGATTCACTCTGGAGTCTGCCGGGATGCGGCTGCTGGCCTGGGGTGTGCCGAAGCTGTCCCGGCTGAGTTGCGTCCATCTCGCCAATGCGTTTGGCGAGCTGGGCTACCGTCTCGATCACCGCGGTCGGGCTGTGGCGCTCGCGAATGTAGAGTGCGCTTTCGGAGAAACGCTCACGCCGCACGCGCGCAACGAAATCGTCCGCTCCAGCTACCGCAATTTCGTCCGTTCGATGCTCGATTTGTTCTGGGCTCCGCGAGTTACCACCGACCACATTCGCTTGCATGGATACGAAGCCGTGAAAGCGCGCGCCGCGCTGGAGGAGCGCGGCGTCCTCTACATCTCGCTCCACGCGGGAAATTGGGAGTGGGCGAACCTCGCTTGCGGACTCGCAGAAGCGCCCTCCATCGCCGTTGCAGAGCACTTTGCAAATCCCGCCATCGCGCCAATCGTGACGCGACTTCGCGAGGCGACAGGACAAACAATCATCCCGCAGGAAAACTCGATGTTGCGGATGATGCGCACGGTGAAACGCGGAGGCCGCGCGGGCTTCCTCTGCGACCTCGGCGTGCATCCCTCACAGGCTGCGACAGTCATCCGCATCTTTGGCATGGAAATCAGCGCCAGCATCATCCACGCGGTCCTCGCTGACCGTGCAAATGCGCTGCTCGTAGCGCTCCACACGACGCCCCAGCCGGATGGGACGTGCGATGTGCGCGCCGAAGTCATCGAGCTACCGCCCGGCCTGCCCGCGCGGGAAATTGCGCAGCGGTGCTGGGATCACTTCGAGCCCTGGCTCCGCCGCGATCCCGGCCTTTGGATGTGGCCTTACAAGCACTTCCGCTTCCGCCCGCGCGGCGAGGAGAAAGAGTATCCGTTTTATGCCAACGAGTCGGGTGCGTTTGAGAAGCTGCGGAAGAAAGAGGGCGTGCTCCAGACTGGGGGAAAATGACTACGGGACTCCCACAGAACGGCTGACCTACCCCACAGAGCCCCGATTTATAGCATTTTACGCCGGTCGCTTCGTAAGTGCCTACGCAACAGCTATGTCCCCCGCAAGTCTTTCCACTTTTTGGGCACGTCTTGCTACTCCATGGGGACGTCTTGCTACTCCACGGGCACGTCTTGCTACTCTGCGGGTACGTCTTGCTACTCTGCGGGCACGTCTTGCTACTCCACAGGCACGTCTTGCTACTCCGCAGGCACGTCGTGCTACTCCGCAGGCACGTCGTGCTGCTCCACGGGAACATCTTGCTGCTCCGTAAGCATGTCTTGCTGCTCCACAGCCATCTCTTGCTCCTTTACGACCTCATCTTACGGCTCGGTGCTCACAATTTGTCCCCAAATGCCACCAAAAACTTACTCCAGCAAAACGAATGTTCAACAGGCTGCATTTAATGGGCGGCAACACACAAGGCTAGAGCAAGCTCGGAGCTTTGTGACTAGATGGATGTCCACTAAAGACCCTCGGAGGTAAAACTCCGGGCGTTCCTGCCACGCGCCGTGGTTTAATAGTATGCGCAAGACGGAGCGTGGCTCATTCGTGGGTGGTCAGAGTCGAGACGGGGCGGGTCATTTTTGAAGGAGGAGGGGCGGGGGACTTGATGTTGCGTTGACGGGGCGCTTTGCGAAGCGTATGCGCAGTCTTGTCGCTCGTCGGAGCGTTTTTCGGGCATTCTTAATACTACCGTGAATTCATCCATCCGCTCGCTCATCCCGCTGGTCATCGGTCTCGTCGTGGGCGGGGCGGGGGTGGCGATGTTTATGGAGAGTTTGCCGGGGGAAAAGGGTTCGCCGGAGGAACGGGCGAACCGGCTGGATGTGGAGCTGCGGGATGCGCGGAACCGGATCACGGTGCTGGAGGCGTCGGGGCCGGAGGGGAGCAATCGCTTTGGGCAGGATGGGCGTCGCGCGTTGGCGGATGGTGCGCGGACGATCGGGCAAAGCTTGCGGGATGGGAGGCCGGTGAATCCGAATGATATTTTCCGGGCGAGCAAGCCGTTGATGCGGGATCTTGCGCCTCTTTTCGACCGGGTGCGCGTGAAGGAACAGCGCCGGTGGGTGGATTCGATGACGGGCGAGCTGGCGCGGAAGTACGGGCTGACGGCGGAGAACCAGACGGCGCTGAAGCGGTGGTTCGACGTGAAGTCGGCGGAGGAGGCGAAGAAATGGACCGAGATGATCGGGCGTGATGACACGGGACTGGAGGACGTGATCAAGGCTTCGCGCGGGGTGCGCCCGGATTCGGGGCTGGATGGCTTTATGGAGACGGTGCTCTCCGGGGAGAAGCTGGCGGCTTTTAAGTCGGAGCGGCTGGCGGAGCGCGCGGCTCGGGTGCAGCAGGAGGCGGATATGAAAGTGCAGCGGCTGGATGCGATCGTGAAGCTGGACGATACGCAGCGGGACCAGATTTTCGGGGTGATGGCGCGGAGCTCGCGCGACTACGATCCGGCCATGGTGCTGGAGGGAACGCGCGGCCAGATTAATGCGACACCGGCCGCGGACAAACAGGCGGCAGTTCTCGCCGTGCTGTCACCGGACCAGCGCGCTGCCTACGACGGTGAGCGCCAGCGGCGTCGCGAAGAGGCGGAGAAGGATCTGAACTCCGTGGGGCTGTCGTTGCCGCCGAATTGGGAGATGCTCGACGAGGGAGACTTCAAGTGAGCGTGACTCCGGCAATCGATGTCCGCTTTCTCCGGGTGGACTACGGGAATTTCGTGGCCGTGGATGATCTCACTTTGACGGTGCCGCCGGGCGAGGTCTTCGGCCTGGTGGGGCCGAACGGGGCGGGGAAGACGAGCACGTTCCGCGTTTTGACGACGCTGATGGAGCCGACTTACGGCGAGGTCTT
This sequence comes from Verrucomicrobiaceae bacterium, assembly GCA_043719365.1. Classification (GTDB taxonomy): domain Bacteria; phylum Verrucomicrobiota; class Verrucomicrobiia; order Chthoniobacterales; family Chthoniobacteraceae; genus SXWH01. Next base: position 7,153 of record JAYSTZ010000432.1, read on the forward strand.
TCTCGACGGTGTGGATGTGCTGGAGGACGTGGAAAGTGCGCGCCGCATCATCGGCTACATGCCGGACCTTGCTCCGGTGCCGGGAGATCTGAAGGTGTGGGAGTTCCTCGAATTTCACGCCGCGGCATACAGCATCGGCAATCGCTCGCAGCGTCGCGAACGCGTGGCGGAATGTCTGGCGGAAGTCGCGCTGACGGACCAGCGGGAGAAGTGGTGCAGGGAGCTTTCGCGCGGGCAAACCCAGCGCGTGGTTCTCGCGAAGACGCTGCTGCACCGTCCACGCGTCCTCATTCTCGACGAGCCGGCAAGCGGCCTCGATCCACTCGCCCGTCGCGATTTGCGCGCTGCGCTCCGCCGTCTCGCGGATGGCGGCGCGACGGTGTTTGTAAGCTCGCACATTCTCAGCGAACTTGCGGAGATGTGTTCGTCGCTTTGCGTGATGAATCGCGGGCGTTTGCTCGCTTCCGGCACGGCGGAGCAAGTGCGCGAGCAGATGGGGAGCACGGAGCGGGTGCTCACTGCGACGCTGCTCGGGCGGCACGCGGAGGCCGTGGAATGGCTGACTGCGCAACCGGCGGTCCACGATGTGCGGACGGTGGGCGCGCAGGTCGTTCTGCGATTTACCGGGAGCGATGAAGGGCAGGCGGACTTGATGGAAGGTCTCGTAAAGCTCGGGATTCGAATGCGGGCGTTTGAGGAGAAACGGTCGTCGTTTGAAGACATCCTCGTGGAAGTCGCCGAGAGTAACCGCCGCGTATGAGTATCTTGAACAACCCAATTTTTCGGCGCTATTGCCAGTCCCGTCTGCGAGTGCGCGGGCTGGGGATTCAGTTGCTTATCGCGGTGCTCGTAGCGGGATTCATCGTGTCGATCACGAGTTCCGTCGGACACCGGATGTTCACCGCCCCGATGGATTCCGCGCGCCATGCGATTATCCCGCTGCTGGTTTTTCAAGCGCTCATTTTGTTCGTTCTCGGCACCGCCCAAGTGGCAGGCGGGATGACAGCAGAGCGCGACGAGGGCGTGATCGATTATCAACGCCTGATCCCGATGTCGCCGCTGGCGAAAGTGTTCGGCTATCTCTTCGGGCTGCCTGTGCGTGAGTATGTGACGTTTGCCGCGACACTGCCGTTTAGTGCGTGGGCGCTATGGCGCGGTGAGGTGCCGTGGAAGGTTTGGGCACCGCTCTATCTGGTGCTCTTCACTTCGACGCTGCTATATCATTTCACCGGGCTGCTGACCGGGACGGTGGTGAAGAACCGGCGCTGGGCTTTTCTCGTCTCCATCGGGCTGGTGTTCTGTCTCTACACAATCATCCCACAGATGGCGAAGTTCGGGCTGGTATTCTTTAAGTATCTGACGA
>JAYSTZ010000433.1:0-8512 GCA_043719365.1 Verrucomicrobiaceae bacterium
GTCGTGAGCTTTCGCTTGCGACAAATCACTATTCACTATTCACCAATCACAGCCGCAATAGCACTGGTGACCATCATTTCACGGCAGGGAGACCACTAGGGACTTCAGCGCCTCGGGAGCTTCGATATGAAGACATTGAGCTGGGTGAAATCACCGGACAACATCAGAAAGCTCGGCGGCGCGTTGTATTGCGAGCGCTACTACGGCCAAATTTTCGTGGGCCACAATGGCGCGCAGTCTTATTTATGGAGTCAGAGGCTTCCGTGGCTCGCTGAGGGTCTGATTCACCGGCGCGCTATCTGGCGACGGGATGGGCGACGGCATCGTTCCACTTCCAGCGGGGATCGTGGACGTATTGAAGGGACTGTTCGACGGTGAGCCCGGAGTTAGCGATGGCGGCATTTCTGGATAGATGCTGCTGCCACGCGTGGCGCTCGGATGGCGAGGATTCGTGCCGCCGTCTCCATGGGACTCTCATACCGAGGAGCATGACGAGATAGCCTTCGATGCCGAAGTCGTTCTCGGAGCCGTTGGGAAGTTTGTAGCGCAGCAGCCCGGTGGGGCCGTTTTCGCGATAGAGCTCCATCATTTCATCGAGAGGACTGACGTCTGTGTCTTCCTGCGCGTGTTTCCAAAACGGAGTGCTGAGCCGGGTGTTGAATTTGTAGTGAAAGGCGAGAAAGTCACGCACGTTGTCCCACGTGGTAGAGAGGTGCGAATTGATGAAGTCGCGCATCGCAGGGCCGAACTCCATGCCGCTGTGATGGAGGGCTTGCACCAGGGTGTCGCACTGGGAGCAGATGACCATCAGTGCCGAGGCTTCCAGGGGCTCGACGAAGCCGCTCGCGTTGCCGATGGCGACGACATTGTCCACGCATAGCTCACGGTAGCGGCCCGAGCGGAATTTGACGACGCGGGGCTCGCGGCTAATGCGCGGGTTCTTGCGCATGAACTCGGCGCAAGCTTCATCATCGGAAATGAACCCGGAGCTATAGACGTAGCCGCGATTGATGATCTGCTCGTGCTCGATTTTCCAAGCCCAACCGGCGTCCATCGTCTCGGCGGTGGTGAATGGGAGGATGGGTTCGTCCTCGCGACGGTCCCACCCGGAGACGATGGCGCGGTCGCAGAAGAGGAACTTGTCGAAGCTCTCGAACGGCGTCTCCAGCGTCTTGCCCAAAAGTTCGGAGCGGAAGCCGCTGGCATCGACATACAGGTCGGCTTCCAGCTTACGCCCGTCTTCCAAATGAAGCGCGGCAATTCCCTGCGGCCCGCGCTCGACGCCGCTCACCGTGGCGTCGGTGATCTCGACTCCAACATCGCGAGCGATCGTTTCGAGCACATCGACGAGCAATGCGTTCTCGAGGTGAAAGCCGTGCCACGGCTGCACGTCCGGCGCACCATTCTCCTGCATGGCCCACGCACGATCCCGGCCCATGAGCGCGGAGGCGAGATGGACGTCGCGGAACTCCGTTTCACAATAATACCCGTTCGGGCGGGAGAGGCCGGGAATCTGCGCATCGAGCTGAGGGCAGAACGTGTAATCAAATCGCTCACGAGGGCCCCACAGAAAACGGATGCCCAATTTCCAAACCGGCCGCGCGTGCTTGTAAAACGCAGCACGGGAAATCCCGAGGTTCTCAAAAAGATGCCGACCAAAGCCCGGCGTGGTGCCTTCCCCCACACCGATGACGCCGATTTCCTTACTACGCACGACACGGACCGAAAGTTGGGGGAGTTTGATTTTCAAAGAAATCGCCGCGAGAAAACCTGCGCTACCTCCGCCCAACACTAGGATATTTTTTACCATAAGATTCCCGCACCTTCGCACTCCGAAATAACAAACACAACGGGCGTAGGATAAATTGGAGGTTACAATTGATGATGACCGGGGTTTGAAGGGATGAATCGGCGCGGACCCGACCTCAAAACGTGGTGCCAATGATTTCCTTACATCTGCGCCGCGGGGGCCACCCGTAATCCCGTCCACATCCTCCTGGCGTGCGTGACCGCCATCATTTCAGATGCCCACGGGCAGGCCGACGTTTTGCCAAACATCCAGCCCGGAACTATTTCCATTGAGCTCCAGCCGCGCGCGACTCGCCTGGCTGCGCCGGACTATGCAATCAGTGCGCCCGGCGACACGAGCCGCATGTTTATTCTGGAGCAAATAGGGCAGGTGCTCGTGATGCAAAACGGCAGCATCCTCCCCGCTCCGGCGCTCGACCTCCAGAGCCTCGTCGCGCCCCCGCCTCACGCTCACCAACGCAAACGACGAGCGTGTTTTGCACGGCATCGCGTTTCATCCGGGGTTCAACAATCCCGCCAGCCCCGGCTATCAAACCGTTTCCACGTACAACAGCGAACTCATCACGACCGCGCCGACGTATGCCGCCCCGAACGCCGCCTCGCAGGGATACAAAAATGTCGTGAACGAGTTCAAAATGAGCCTCACCGACCCGGACGTCATCGACCCGACTTCGCGACGCGAGGTCATCTCGTTTGGGAAAAATGCGAACAACCACAATGGCGGCACGATCTCTTTCGGACCCGACGGTTACGCGTATCTCGGCCTCCGTGATGGGGAAAATGAGAACGATGTCGGCGCGAGTCACATCGAGCCCGGCGGCAACGCGCAGAACCTCACCACGCCAATCGGTAAGATGCTGCGGATTGATCCCGTCATCCCACGCTCACGCCCGAGCCGCTGGCTTCGCGCTCGGAATGCGGCTTGCGACTTGAAAGGAGCGGGGCTTTGATAGCCCAGTTGCCACGTCAGTGGCAAAGCACGTTGCCGCTAGTGCGGCAACCGGGGCGATAAAAGCCCCGCTCCCATTCGCTATCGCGACATACATCACCAAGCGGTCACACCCCAGCCGAAGCTGACGGTGACTTACACCGTGCCGGAACCCGGAACCGGGAAAGCAACCGCTAAAACCTACTTGCGAGGTCGATACGGGCTTACCGCAGCACACGTGTCCATAAGTCTTCCGAATTTACACTTGCTTGATTCCCAAATTGGGGCGGATCATGTGTGAGCCATGAAATTGCTCCGCGTTTTTCTGTTCCTCGCACTGGGTTGCCTTCACAGCGCACTCGCGAGCTTTCACCTTTGGGATATCGAGGAAGTCTATTCCAATGCGGACGGTTCGGTCCAATTCGTGCGCCTCTCATCGAAGAGCGACGGGCAGGGATTACTCACCGGACACGCGCTTACTTTTACCGGACCGGGCGGGCCGCGCACATTTACATTTTCCACGAATCTCGCGAGCAACGCCACCGCGAACCGTTCGCTGCTCATCGGCACGAGCACGCTCCAGTCGCTCTACGGCATCGTGCCGGACTACGTGATACCCTCTTCGTTTTTCGCAAAGGGTGTGGGCGCAAACCTCGACTTCGCGGGTGCGGATTCGGTCAGTCTCGCTGCGCTCCCGACCGATGGAATCAAGTCGCTCAACGCGCGCTCGGGCGATGACAATCCTGCTCGCATATCGGAAAAGGGAAACGCGGAAGCAGTGAATTTCGCGGGAGATCGATTCGTGATTGGAGCGTTTGGAGAATTCGGCGGCGCATACAGCGGCGTGATTTCTCAAGAGCCGACTGTGCCCGCTGATTCCGGCTTCCTCTCGCTGAAGCTCACGCCAAGCGGGACCTTCTCGGGCAAGCTCAATTTCGGCGTGAAGAAATACACTGTCGCGGGCAAATTCGACGCACTCGGAAGGTCCACCGTGAGCCTCGCAAAAGGAGACATCGTTTTGGGACTCACGCTCGATCTTGTGAACGGTAGCGATCGAATCACCGTCACTCTCACGCGCCCGACTCTGCCCGTATTGAATTGCACGCTCGATCGTGGAGTCGTGGTTCCGAAAGGCGGCACCGCGGCGATGGCTGGCAACTACACATTGCTCCTTCCTCCATCGGCACCAAGCCCCGCGCCGAAGGGCTATGGGTTCGCTTTGGCAACGGTGTCAAAAACCGGCGCGATCAAGGCGACTATTAGCCTCGCGGACGGCACCCGCTGTTCGCAGAGCGTTCCCATTTCCAAGAACGGCGTGTGGCCTCTCTACGCATCGCTTTACGGCGCGAAGGGGCTCGTCGTGGGAACCATTACATTTCGAACGGTGACGTATTTGAGCGATTTGGATGGGGATGTGAATTGGTTCCGCCCTGCAAATGCGAAGGCGAAGACTTTCGCCCAAGGATTCGCAAACCCGATCTCGCTGATCGGCTCGAAGTATGTGACCCCGCCGAAGGGCACGGCTGCACTGCAATTTGGCCCGACGGTGGGGGACCTAAAAGTGAACATCGATCCTGTTCCGTTGCTGGGAAAGGCGGTGTCTTATTCCACGAGCAATAAAGTCAACGTCACCAATCCGGGCGCGGATAAACTCACGATGAGTGTGTCCGCAGCGAAGGGCCTTTTCACGGGCAGCTTCGTAGAAGTGACGGCGAATAAAAAACGAAAATTCTCGGGAGTGCTTTTCCAGAAGCAGCAGTTGGCGGCGGGGTTCTTCCTGAATTCCACCGAAGGCGGAACTGTGGAACTCGCCGCGCCGCCTGTATCTACCACGATCACGTCGGTCAAAAGCGGTACGGTGCCTGCGGGAACCCGGCTGACTTTGACAAACGTGCTCGTCACCGGTGTCGTTGCGGATGGTTTCTTTGCGCAGATCAAACAGGGCTACGCGAACTTCACCAGTGCGGACAATAGCGGGATTTTCGTCAGCACCGATACGGATGGTCATGACCTTGTCACGGCAGGCAACCGCGTAAGTCTTTCGGGGATTGCTTCAACTTTCGACGGCACTACCGTAATCGCCGCAGCTTACGATGTGGCCGTCCTTTCCGGCGGTGAAGCGTCGCCTTCTCCCGTTTCGGTCACCGCAGCAGAGCTCGCATTCGGTAGCGCGCGGGCAGCGGCGCTCGAGTCCGTAATTGTGCGAATTACCGGTGCGATTGTCTCCTCGGTGAATAGCGCAGAGAATCAGTTCACCGTGGACGATCATTCGGGCACGGAGATTGTTGGAAACTACTTCTTTGCACCGAATCCTCTGCCAGTCCAAGGAACCGCCTTCACCGGCATTACCGGGATACTTTTACTTCGCGGAGGTGTTTCAAAAATCCATCCGCGCGACGCAAGCGACCTCGTGTTGTCCATCCCCTTATTGTCAGGTTTCGGCCCTCAACCCGCATTTGTGGCGGTCGGAGGAATCGGGCAACCCACCATCCCAAACCCTCTCACCGTGAGCCTCGCGACTGCGGTCGTGGGCGATACTTTCATCTCTATCACCCCATCCAACTCCGCCGTTGCGACTGTGGTCAACGGCGGCGTCACCATTCCCTCTGGGCAGACTTCGGCTCCGGTGCTTGTGAACGGTCTGTTGGAGGGAAGCGCGTCTCTGAGCGCTACACTCGGAGGAACGACGCTCAATGCAACCGTCCAGGTTTACAGCGAAATCACCTCTCCCGTTCTCCAGTCCCTCACGCCGGCAAACGTCACGATCAGTCCGAATAAAGCTAAAGACGTTACCATCACCCTGAATCACCCAGCCCCCGCGGGAGGAACCGTTATATTGCTCGCCGCGAACCCGGCAAACCTGGGTACGTTACCCGCGACAGTGACGGTGCCGCAGGGACAAATCACGGCGACTTTCAGCTTCACTGGTGGTGCCGGCGACGGAATCACGACGATCACAGCGACGCTCGGAATCAGTTCCCAGCAAAGCACGGTTAGTATCGAGACAGGTCTCGGGCGCCTTGTGATCAACGAAATCGATTACGACCAGTTTGGCACCGACAACGGAGAGTTCGTGGAGATCTACAACTCCAGCGCCAGCGCGGTGGACCTTGCGAATATTTCACTCATCTTCGTCAACGGCTCGAACAACACCGAATACCGTCGTGTGGAACTCGGCGCGGCCGGTTCACTCCCGAGCCACGAATACCTCGTGGTCTGCGCAGCCGCAGTTGTCACCGCTCCCGGAGCGCTGCGCTTCACCCCGCCTCTCGCAACCTGGGCGGCTACGGATGCGATTCAAAATGGTTCGCCCGATGGGGTTTTACTCTTCGACAACCTTAGTGGCATGCCCATCGACAGCTTGTCTTACGAGGGCTCCATCACGGCGGCGATCCTCACCGGAATCGCCGGGACCGTGAGTCTTGTCGAGGGAACGGCGCTCAACACAGCCGTAGCGGATTCCAACACGGCGAATGGAAGCCTGTGCCGACTTCCGAACGGCAAAGACACGGACAACGCCAACGTCGATTGGAACTTCTCCATCACGCCCACTCCCGGCGCGCCAAACACTCCGTAGTACGAATTCCGCCGCCAGCCTCGCAACGAACGGGTGCGAACTCCGGCACCGTGAGTCAGCAGCGTCATCGGTGAAACGCCGTGCATGCGCTTAAAGGCACGCGAGAACTGAAACGCGTCCGAAAACCAAGCGCCGCCGCAGTCGCTCATACGTGCCAAATCCGCGAGGCAGAATCTTCCCGCCAACGAACGAGCCACCGAGAGCAGGATAAAAATCGTCATGCACGCGGTGCCGCGAGGGTGTTATTAAAAGTGGAATTATCCGAAGCCCGGAGAAAGTAGCCCGCGAACCGGAGGTAGCCTGAAAGGCAATCCCTTCGCGGCTTCACACCTCCTGCGAAGCCGCACTTCGATTGATTGGTCGCTTCGCGAGTAATATTCAGCCGCGAAGGGACTCGCGGGCTACTTTGCGCTTCGCGCTATTCCACTTTTAATCACACCCCTGCCCGCGACTTGATTCCACAAACGGCTTGCCAATTACGTCCGGAGTCACGATATTCCCCGCCCTTCGCAAAGAAGCGCCGGTGTAGCTCAGAGGTAGAGCAGACGATTCGTAATCGTCAGGTCAAGGGTTCAATTCCCTTCACCGGCTCCCAATTCATTCGCACCTTGGAAGGCAACCCAAGACCCTTTCCGACGCATTATCGATGTCCTTCGGAGTTGCAGCGGTGCGCAGACCGATGGTTTCATTTCGTCATTTCCCAATACAAAACGTCCCAAAGATGACACCGAGCAGTTCCTCGGTATCCGGGCGTCCGACGACATCGCCGACGGCATTCATCGTCGCGCGCAGGTCTTCGGCGACGAACTCCGGCGACAGACCGTCGGAAAACGCATGTTGCGCCGCGAGCATGAATTCGCGGGCGCGTTCGAGGCACGACTGATGCCGCGCATTGATCGCCACCGTCCAGTCGCTCCGCGCTGCGCCGCCGGTGACTGCGGCAAATATCGCGTCGCCGAGCGCATCGAGACCTGCATTTTTGAGGCAGGAAATGCGCACCACATCCGCGCCAGCCCACGCCGGGTGTTCGCCGAGGTCTTCTTTATTCAGAATGCGCAGAATCTTCCCGGCGCACACCGGCACATCGTTGTTCGGCGGCTGACTGGCATCGAAAATATGAAGAACGAGGTCCGCCCGCTCCAGCGCACGGTGCGTGCGTTCGATGCCCTGGCGCTCGATTTCATCGTCCGTGTCGCGAACTCCGGCCGTATCCATGAGCCGCACGGGAATTCCGCGCAGGTTCACCGTTTCCTCCAGCACATCGCGCGTGGTTCCGGGCCGGGCATTCACGATTGCGCGCTCGTAGCCGAGCAGGAGATTGAGCAGCGAAGATTTGCCGACATTCGGCGCACCGTAGATGACGGTGCGGACGCCCTCCCGCATCAGCCTCCCCTGCCCCGCGGTCGCCAGCATCGCTTCCATTTCCCCGCGGGCGGCGTCCATCCGTGTTTTCAACGCGGCACCGACATCGGGCGAAATGTCTTCCTCCGGGAAATCAATATACGCTTCGACGTGCGCGAGGATTTCCAGCAATTGCTGGCGCAACGCACGGATGCGATCGCCGAGACGCCCCTCCAACTGCTCCGCCGCCGCCTGCAGGGCGAGTTCCGTCTGCGCGCCGATCAGGTCCATCACGGCTTCGGCCTGCGTGAGGTCCAGCTTTCCGTTCATGTAGGCGCGCTGCGTGAATTCCCCCGGCTCCGCGCTCCTTGCGCCGCGCCGCAACAACGCCGACAGGATGCGACGCGAGACGAGCACGCCGCCGTGGCATGCGATCTCCACCATGTCCTCGCCCGTGTAACTCGCAGGACCGCGGAAGACCGTAAGCAGCACATCGTCCAGCTTTGCGCCATCCTCCACGATGCTCCCAAAAGCGGCGTATCGAGATGGCAATTCGCGCCGCCCCTTCCACACCCGCTCCGCTACGGCAAGCGACTCCGGGCCGCTCATACGGATGAGCGCGATGGCGGCTTCCGCAGGCGCGGTGCTGATGGCGGCAATGGTATCCATGTCCCCGAATTCGCTAACGCCTCACGCACTCTGGAAGCGAGCACGAAGTATTTCAATGCGCACGCCGCTTGCATTTTTCCCTGCATTGGCCAATGTCCACGCAATGCAGCTCACGTTGCTGAAATCAAAACTTCATCGCGCCACGGTTACCGGCGCTAGTGTGGACTACGAAGGAAGTCTCACCATTT
>JAYSTZ010000434.1:0-1519 GCA_043719365.1 Verrucomicrobiaceae bacterium
GCTCATGTTTTTTGCGCGACTCAGATTTCAGCCGGCTGGCGCTTCCGTGGCAGGTCGGCGGGCATGGAATTCGTCGCGATGATCTGCGCCGATCGGAAGGCAGCGCCCGGCTTCCGCGCGGAATCACGGGTGGAAGGGCGGGAGCGCCGAAAGGTTGGCGCAGATGATCGCCGCCTGCCCCACAAACTAGGGAGTCTGTGCCGTGGGCGCGCGAAGCCGGTGGGAGGCACAGTCTCCCACGGCGCAAGCCGCGTCAGGAGGCGTTGCGGAACCTGGGTTCCGCTGTGAGGGGTGCGTCCGAGACGCGGCGACTCGGACCAGGGGAGAGCCCTCTCCCCTCAAACGGCTATTCAAGATTTTCAGCATTCGTCTGAGGATACTGGAGTCAAAGAATGGGTAACTGCGTGTGTGATAAGCCGATGCATTTTTCAAACTGTCTCCAGATTGATTCCAACTCTGTTTGGGAAAGACGGCCTTTCCACCTGTAGTCGAAGCGAAACGCTCCCCGATTGGAAATCCATTGGCGCACCATGTCGTAGAGCACCAGCGTCGCGAAATAGGTGTTCACGAACTGCGACCGCTGCGCCCTGGTGCCGAACGTAAGATTCGTGGCATCCACTCCGGTGGTTAAAGACGAGGTAAGAAACGGAGGCATCGACCATGAAAGGAGTTCCTGAAATGGGGCCGCTTTGTGTGATTGATCGTCACTGAATGTCAGGAATCTCGCCGGCCAGCAGTAGAAGTGAGGACATTCGACTTTGGTTTCGAGAAACTCCAAATGCTTCCCCATGTAGAAGCGAATCGGCACGTCCTCCGGCCCGAAATCGCACTTCTCAAATTGCTGCTGTAGTTCAGCCCATCCCGACATTTTCGCACCACGCGCGAGGCAGTGCCGGCCAACGGTCACGGGGTCCAGCCAGTCGAGCCGCTCGCACAATCGTCGCGATGCTTTGAGGTAGCTTTTGTAGCCGACGTTCTCGACTTCGCGGACAATCGTTCGGTCCCGTTTCACCTCGCCGCAGAGCCGGAGAAAGCGAATGCCGGGATGCAGGTCGTGGACAAAGTCGCGACTTGGATCGATCGGATCAGGATACCCATTGCTTGGGTTCAGGGCGATGTCGCAGAGGAGGAGAAACAAATTCACCGACGCATCATCAAAGCCATCGGGTGCCGGAAGCCCCGCGATTTTCAAATACTCGTCAAAAGCAACCGAATAGACACCGCCAAGCCAAGCCTGTCGTTTCGCCTCCTGATAGCTGAGCGAGCGGTATTGCAGTTCCGCAAACCGAGCCTGCCCTTCCATGATTTCCCGCATCCCGAGCGGCAGTTGAATGAGTTGATCCGGCACGAAGTATTGCCGCTGAGTCTTCACGAAATCTTCGTAGTAAGGAATCCACTCCACGGCGTTGGGCAGCCCGAGACACTGCGGATCAAGGGTTCTTGCGAGGCAGGCCACGGTGCTGATTTGCGCGAGCAAAAGCGAATGCCCGAGCGATTCGTAAAACCGGGGATTTGCCTC
>JAYSTZ010000435.1:0-3529 GCA_043719365.1 Verrucomicrobiaceae bacterium
CGGCTTCGTCAGCGTCCCATCCGCCGTGCTCATCGGCCTTTGCGGCGGCATCGCCTGCTACCTTGCGGTCACGAAACTCAAAGCCGCCTGCGGATACGATGACTCCCTCGATGTCTTTGGCGTGCACTGCGTTGGCAGCATTGTCGGCATGCTGCTCCTGGGCCTCCTCGCGAGCAGCGAAGTGAACCCGCTCATCGCATCCACCTTTCAAAGGAACGGCGCTGTCGTGTCGCTGGCGGGCGGAGCAGGTCAGTTTGTCAATCAACTGATCGGCGTCGGGGTGACGTTTGTCCTGAGCAGCATCATCACTTTCATCCTGCTGAAAGTCATCAACGCCACCATCGGCCTGCGGGTCGAAAGCGAAGCCGAACATTCCGGCCTCGACGTCAGCCAGCACGGCGAAAGCGCCTACAACGAATAGCGCTGGGTACGGGCGTTTGCCGATGCAACCGGCCCGACTTTCGTTCGGAAAGATACGAATCGCTTTGCTCTTCAACGCTGCGCCGGCACCGACGAAATTCACTTTATGAAAAAGACGATTCCCAAAAACACCGTTTGCCTCTGGTTTGATAAGGATGCCCTCGACGCGGCGCGCTTCTATGCGGCCACGTTTCCGGAGAGCGAGGTGACGGCGGTCCACCACGCGCCCACCGACTATCCCTCGGGCAAGGCCGGCGACATCCTCACCGTCGAGTTCACCGTCTGCGGCATTCCCTGCCTCGGACTCAACGGCGGGCCACAATTCAAACACAGCTGCGCCTTCTCCTTCCAGATCGCCACCGATACTCAGGAGGAAACCGACCGCTACTGGAACGCCATCATCGCCAACGGCGGCGAGGCCAGCGAGTGCGGATGGTGCCAGGACCGCTGGGGCCTCTCGTGGCAAATCACCCCGCGCGTCCTGACCGAGGCGATGGCCGCGGGCGGAGAGGAGGCGAAGCGCGCCTTCACCGCGATGATGGAGATGAGCAAAATCGACGTCGCCAAGATCGAGGCCGCGCGCCGCGGTTAAGAAAACCCGAATCCCGGGCTGGCGCTCCCGTTTTCCATGCGCTTCGCAGACTTGGGCAACAAATAGGCCGGACATCCCGCGTTCGGTCAGAGCCGTTTCTTCGCAAGGATGCACGCAAAGGGTCTTCCCAACGCGATTCCACGATGAACCTCAAATTCCTATGACCAAATCCCTACCCACCCTCGCGGCCCTCATGGCCATCACTACCCTCTCTGCGAACGCGCAGGACACGAAAAAGACAACCGAAGTCACGGAAACCACGGAGACGAGGCCTGGGAAGATCAAAGAGGTCAGGAAAGCGGTTCCGGTGGAGTCCGAGACATCCACCACTGTGAGAAGGGTTGCTCCGGCGGCTCCCGGAACCACCACGACCATTCGGGAAGTTGTTCCGGCGGCTCCAGCGACCACCACCACGGTCAGAGAGATCGCCCCGAGGGCACCCGGCGTCGTCGTGACGCAACAGTTCGATCCCGTGGTGGCACGGCGTCATCTATCAATCGCGCCCCACGCCGTCACGATCACGCGGGAGCAGCGCCCGATTGACCGCACGGTGACGGTTGAGACCCGGACCGAGCCGGTGCGGCGTGTCTATAATGTGGAGCGCAATGTGGTGATCGTGGAAGAACAGGGCAAAAGCTTGGAGCTGCCTTTCGTCACAGTGCCCGTCCTCTTCGTCGTCGATACCGCCCAGCTTCTGGATGCGGAATCACGCGTGGCGCTGGAGCAAACGGCAGCTCTCATCAAGGGGATCACGCAGACGGAACCCACCGCGGTCTTCGATATCGAGGGACACACCAGCACGGAGGGAACGGACGAACATAATGCGCAACTCTCGGCGGAGCGTGCGACACGGGTCTTTACTGAACTCACCCAGCGCTACGGTGTGCCTGCCACAGCCCTCACAGCCCACGGCTACGGCGAAAAATTCGCCATGCATCCAGAGGGCACCGAGGCCCAGCTTCAAGCAGACCGCCGCGTCCTCGTAGTCCGTACGCGGTAAATCAAATATCCCGCGGGCTCCCCACGATTTATTCGGGCCGATTTATGGCGGGTTTGGTCGCATGATTGGCCTCAGCCCGAGATTCTTCTATCGCCCTCCCGGAGCCTCCTCCCCCGACTGAGGCAAAGTTCGCCCGGTGGCAGTGTGCCGCGGCTACGTTGTGGAATGGCGCGGGGCGAAGCGCCCACCGTGAACGCCAACGGCGTTCCATCATCCAGCCCAAGGTTGGTTCGTTCCAACGAAACTACCCTGGGTCCATCCGACCCAACCAAACCGCCCACCCTGAAAGGGTCGAATCGCTGGCGTTGGGAGATCCAAACACGTTGGGATTCGGGATTGCCTCGCTAAAATTTGTGGCCACCCAACAACTCTAAAAGTTTTTTGTGATTTCCACCGTAGTCACGGTCACGGTGAATCATTCGATGGCAGTTGGCGCAAACAATTGCCAAGTCTTCAACTTTGGTTTCTTCAGCACCGTCTCGCTCCGAAATCGGCTTAACGTGATGGGCTTCGATGTAACCCTCCCCAAGGTCTCCGTATGTCCGAGAATATGAAAAGGAACAAATGGTGCAGAACAGTTCGCCATGCTTTTCAAGAAACCGGTTCTTTGCAGTAACAACAAGCGAATGATCGCGCTCGCGAAATCGGTGGATTCTTTCGATAATTGCCCCTTCGATGCTACCGCCTGTAACTCGCTCCTGAGTCTGTTCTTCAGAACTCCAAAGTTCCCGAACGCGGCGAGCTTGCGATTCAGACAACATAAATACGGCGCCACTGCGGACGGTTATGATTTGGGATTTAGCAAGGATCGGATCGCTCAAGAAGTAAGCCTTCAATAACATACCTTTGTCCCCGCTAACTCGCGCATTTGTTAGGTGGATGCCGATCTTCATTTTCGACAATTCCGAATAGCCCGATCGCCACAGTTCATCTGCAATATTTTCGGGATACCGGACTTGGTCTTTTGCCGTGGCTGGTTCGGTAATGTAACCGCATGCGATAACACCGGACTCGACTTTCGCGCTGCCCATTGCGCGCCAGATAAACACCTCGTCGCCTACAGCGGCCTTTCGCTGCCAAGCTTCCTTCTTGATGCTCCAGTAAATATCCGTGAAACGCTCTACGTAGGTCGTGACATCAAACTGGTCTGGGTTTGCTTGGAGCAGCCACGAACTCATAATCCCGCCTTCGCGTAAACCTCCGCACCCTTTTCCACAAACTCCTTCGACTTCTCCTCCATGCCTTTTTTCAACGCCTCTTCCTCGGAGATCGCCTGTTCGGCGGCGTATTTGCGGACGTCTTCGGTGATCTTCATCGAGCAGAAGTGCGGGCCACACATGCTGCAGAAGTGCGCGGTTTTGGCGCCTTCCTGCGGGAGGGTTTCGTCGTGGAACTCGCGGGCGCGCTCGGGGTCGAGGCCGAGGTTGAACTGATCTTCCCAGCGGAACTCGAAGCGGGCTTTGCTCAGGGCGTTGTCGCGGTATTGGGCGCCGGGATGGCCTTTCGCTAAGTCGGCG
>JAYSTZ010000436.1:0-3529 GCA_043719365.1 Verrucomicrobiaceae bacterium
GCAAGTCGTCGCGCACAACCTCAGTCGAGTAGTTCGAGTTGCGGTGATTCGACCAGTCGGAATAGCCGTGCGTAATGTTAAACTGCGCCTGCGCACCGCCAAGAAATCCCGCGCTCGACGGATCTTTCGCGCCCGATTGCTGGCCGAAAAAGTAACTCGGCACATGCTTCACCGCATCAAGGCGAAATCCATCGCAACCGGTTTGATCGATCGTCCAGCGAATCGACCGGATGAGCATCCCGTTCACATCCTCCGGCACCGGATTCCCCATATTATACTTACCATCACCGAAGCCCCACGCCGCGTTCTGCCGCGCCGGAACGCTTGGATCCACTCCCGTGTCAGTGAACGCCTCACTTGTCTCACCGACATCGTGCTGACCGTTGCCGTTTGTATCCGTCCAGTCAAAGCGACCATTCCCGTTTGCATCGACATAAGGCTCCTTGTCCGCAAATGGACGATAGACAATCCCCTGCCCGTCCGTCACGCCCGGCAGGTCCGTGTCAGGATAAAGCCACGTCTTTCCAGGGTGCCGGATTCCGATCCATTTCGGGTAGTCGAGCCCCTCAAGTTGTCCGGCCGGATCGAAGCTCGTGTTCGGATCTTCCTGGGCAATGTCCCACGCGAACGGATTGCGATTCAGCACCTGCCACTCGTCGTTGTAATCGACACTATCGCTCGCTTTGCGCCAGCCTCCCCCGTTCTTCCGGACGAGATGGAAATCCTCCGGAACAAAGCCCGGAATGCTCGGGAAAAGTGTGCCTGCACTTACGTTATCGAGCGGTCCGGCATTGTGCG
Organism: Verrucomicrobiaceae bacterium; assembly: GCA_043719365.1. Classification (GTDB taxonomy): domain Bacteria; phylum Verrucomicrobiota; class Verrucomicrobiia; order Chthoniobacterales; family Chthoniobacteraceae; genus SXWH01. The sequence goes on from JAYSTZ010000436.1 coordinate 799, forward strand.
CCATCACGTTGTCGAAATACACGCGTATTCCGAATCGCTGCGCCACTTCAACGAGACGCAGCATATCCGCCTTCGTTCCATAGCGCGTCGCCACGGTTCCCGATTGGTTTTTGTCACCAAGGTCAAAGCGGTCAAATGGATCGTAGCCCACCGAGTACGCACCCGACGCGCCCTTGCAGGGATTGGGGAGCCAAAGCGAAGTGTATCCCGCCTCCGCGACCTCCGGGATGCGGCGTTCGATCTCCTTCCACGAAGTATTGAAGTATTGCAGAATCGCTTCAGCGCGAACGCCGCCCGCAAACGCGAACAAAGCGATAAGAGCGGGGACGAACAGACGGGTAAATTTCAGAATCATGGATGGAAATTACGAGTGACTAGTACCCACAGAAGCCCCCCCCGCAAGCGGAAAGCCCGATCGACCGATAGGACGGGATTTGGTCGAGAACGAATTCGGACAATTAGTCAAACCGGACAATTAGTCTGTCCCCGTCGTTTCGCTGAGCGCATCTGCGCGAGCACGAAGCAGCGCGGCGCCCATGCGCCGAAACCCTACATCACGAATTCAATTCGGCTTTCGATTCCCGAAAAACGCGGCCTATTTCAGCCGGATCAATTGGAAGGTATCTGACTGGAACCATGCCTCGCCTTTCTTTGAGCGGAGTTCCGCCACGAGGATGACGTCGGCACCGGTCGCATCGAAATCGTAAGCGAGCCGCTGCCACGCCGTTGTTCCCTTCACTCCTGCCGAACGCTGAGCGCCGCTGACTCGCAGGCCGGCACCGTGTCCGCTTTCGTCGCCCGTGTCGTCCACATTCGCGACCTTTGCCATCACTTCGAAGCGATACTTCCCGGGCTCCAGCGCGACCGTCCTCCGCCATGAACCGGCGGCGTTGCCATCGACCTTGATGTGGAAGGTTTTCTGGTTATCCACGACCGGATCGTCCAAGGTACCACCACCTTCGGCACGCCATTGCTTGGCCCCCAGAATCGCCACATTGTTTTTCCATTCGAATGGCTTTGGCATGTCGCCGAATTGCTTCCCGATTGCAGCGATGCGCGCCATCACGCGCTGCTGCGCACCAGTGATCTGGCCTTGGTAATCCTTGCCCCATTGCGGATTTTGCTTATTCAGCGCCTCCACGACCTTCTTCCCCTGCTCCGCGATGCGGGCCTCCCAATCGCGGCCCTTCAGCACTTTGGTATAAATCTCTTCCGCGATATCCCGATAGCGCTTTTTCCACTCCGGATTGCTAAATACCGCCTGCCCTACGAGCGAGCCGGGATCGCGCACCACAGGCCAGCCCGCGTCGCTAAAAAGCTGGTCCATTCCGTGGCAGAAAAAGTTCGCCTTGCCGGTCTTCGGGTCGAAATAGACGCGGTAGTTGTTTCGGTTGAAATTGTAACCATCCCAGTGGCACGTGAACGTCTCCATGGCTAGAGAGCGTAGGAATTCCTCCACATCAAGGATCTTCGCCACGGCCTCCCACTTCGCCTTGGGATCACCGATTTTGCAGGCAGCGGCGAGGGCCTTGAGGTCGGACTTATCCTTGGGGTCTCCGTGCTGCTTCTCCAGCTCGCCATCCACCTCTGCGATGAAGTGACCATCGTAGAAGCTGCCGTCGGTCTTCTCGTAAAAGTAGGAAAGGAAGTCCTGCGTGAAACTTTCTTTGAACACATACAGCCCGAGCTCGCGACCGTTCCATTTCACAAGAACGTGAGTGCAGCGGGAAGCCGGAACTTCGCTCGCACGGCACCATTCGCCGCCGACCAGCTCGTTCATGAAACTGCCATCCTGCGCGCCGTTGTTCAGGTGAAATTTATCCATCCCGTTGAATCGCTCGACGCCCTTGTACTTGTCCATGCTCACAGTCATGCCGCACTTCTCATCCGGCCCGCGAAAGCTCCCCGCTGCACCCTTGAGCTTCACCGCCGCGTGCTTGTGCATCTTGGTCGTTCCATCCGGCAGCGTCTCAATGATGTCGCACTCGGCGTATCGGCGGTTGTTTTGCTTGAGATACTCCCATTCCTCCGGCTCCCAAACGAATTCAAGCTTCCGAACCGGGCCATTGAAAAAATCATCCGTGGCCTTCCTGTTTTTATCCTTCTTCGTATTCTTTGAAGCAGGAATCGCCGGCTGAACAACGGGCGCTGGCGGAGGGGCTGAGACTGCCACTGGCGCTGGTGGCGGGGCGCTCGGCGGTGCAACGGGTGGCACAGGTGCCGGCGCGGTATTTTGCGCCAGCAAAATGGGCTTCGGCTTCTCAATCACGGGCGCGGGTGGAACCTCCGCAACGACCTTTGGCGACGCGGCGACTCGCGTCGGCTGCCCCGATACAAGCGGCGCGACGAGGAATACCCCCAACCCAAGTATCAGCGTCGCAATCATATACGAGAGTGTTCTCATCGGTCGAATTTCACGTTTCATCGGCGGGCGGGAGGTTGGGCCATTTCCCTCCGAATTGGCGACGAAATTATCTACACGTCCTCAACTTCTTTTCCTAAGTAGGCAGCGACGACTTTCGGATTTGCCCGAATCTCCGCCGGGGTTCCTTCGGCGATTTTCCGGCCATAATCGAGCACGGCTATCCGCTCGCAGATGCCCATCACGACTTTCATGTCGTGCTCCACCAGCAGCACCGCGAGGGAAAACTTCTCCTGCACGAACCGGATGAGCTTCATCAACTCGGTCTTCTCAGTCGGATTCATTCCGGCGGCTGGTTCATCGAGCAAA
>JAYSTZ010000437.1:0-1513 GCA_043719365.1 Verrucomicrobiaceae bacterium
ATCAAAAACTGGCCGAAGAATTTCTTCGGCGATCAGATGACGGATGTCGCCGAGATGCGGAAAGCGGGCCTCAAGCGAGAGATGGCAGCGGCGAAGGGAGCGAAGGTGTGAAGTTGCCGAAGATTTGCATCGTCGAAGTAAACGTGGGGATCGCGGCAAACGGTCGCGACACGCACGTGTCGCTCGCGTGCCAAAAAGTATGCGTGGAGATGCTACTGACACTTTGCGAACGAGGCGGCTTCGCGATGGATGAAGGCGGTCTGGTTTTCGACGAATACAACAGCGGTTACTTTCACTTCGACGGAGAACCGGGAGTCGGGGATCTATTTTTCAAATGGGTGAATGATGTGCAGTGGGACGAATCTCTCTGCCGGCGGGAGAGCATCACGCCGCACGCGACTAGAACCTTTGCGGAGTTTCCGAGCGACCCGGCTTTGGCGAAATTCGACCGCTCCGACCGCAAGTATGCAGCGCTCGCGAGAAAATGCGGGCGTGCCGCAGCCGTTTTCAATGCGGCGGACAGCGACTGGAAACATCACGAGGAAGCTTTGAACCGTCACGGCGTGAAGGTAGTGAATCTGTGTCCTGCTGACCTCAAAGAGGCGACATGATACGCCGCGCCAATGATCGGTATGCTCCGCAAGTTTCCAAAAACGCCGCATTTGCTCTGGCTCTCGCCGCAGCCGGCGCGCGACGACAAGGTGATGTCGCACGCGGATGCAGAGGTGTTTCTTTCGAGTGGTGAGATCGTCGTCGAGGAGAAGGTGGACGGCGCGAATCTGGGGCTGTCGTTCGACGAAACAGGACGGTTGCGGGCGCAGAATCGCGGGAATTTTCTCGAAGGTCGGCTAAGCGGGCAGTGGGAAGGACTGCGCGGCTGGCTCGCACGGCACGAGACAAGGCTGTGCGAGCATCTTCCGCTTGGCGCGGTGCTCCATGGCGAATGGTGTTACGCGCAGCACAGCATGGCCTACACACGGCTGCCGGATTGGTTTCTCGGGTTTGACGTGCTTGATGCGAGCGATTGTTTCTGGAGCACCCGCCGCCGCGACGTGTTATTTGCGACGACGGGAGTGAAACCCGTGCGCGAAGTTGCACGCGGACGATTCACGTTGCGCGAATTGCAGGCGATGCTTTCCGAGCCGTCGGCCTATGGCGACGGCCCGGTCGAGGGATTGTATCTGCGGCGGGAGGATGGCGAGTGGCTGCACCAGCGGGCGAAGCTCGTGCGACCGGAGTTCGTTCAGGCCATCGGCGAGCATTGGTCGCGTGGCCCGCTGCATTTGAACCGGATTGGTGTTGCTGCCTGATCCATTTTTTCGACGCGGTCCTCGGACTTACTTCGCCGAAAAGCGATGCACCGTCGTGCTGCGATACGTCTGGCCGGGGCGCAGGACCGAGGTGGGGAAATCGGGCTGGTTTGGCGAGTCCGGGTAGTGCTGGGTTTCGAGGCAGAAGGCGGAGTTCTTTGGGTAAGGATGTCCGCCTTTGCCGTGGACGGTGCCGTCGAGGT
>JAYSTZ010000438.1:0-8467 GCA_043719365.1 Verrucomicrobiaceae bacterium
GGGTTACTTCACCGACTCCATCGCGCGTGATTTCGTGCTCCAGCGCTTCAATCACGATGGGTCGATTGATACGAGTTTCGGCATCAGTGGAATCGTGAATACCGACTTCAACCACAGCTCCGATGGAGCGTTTGCAGGAGTCTTATTGCCTGATGGGAAAATCCTCGTCGCTGGCGGCACCCTGGGAAGCGGAGATACGGAACCCGGCCTTGTGCGCTACATGCCGGATGGAAGTGTGGACCGCACTTTTGGCAATATCGGGCGACTCATACCAGACCTCGCTCCATTCCGTGGCATCGTCGATATCGAGCTATTGCCCGACGGCAAGCTTCTCATTTTGGACGAGCAGGCCCGTGTCGCGCGGCTGTTACCGGACGGCAGCGTCGATCGTGCCTTTGGTACGAACGGCGTGACTGAACTCAAGGGTATCGAGCAACCATTTACAGAATTTGGCCTGCACCTCGCGTTGCAACCGAACGGCAGCATCATCGTCAGCGGAGCGTCCGACACTGACACTATCGCCGTGAGCCGACTCACACCAGCGGGGAAATTAGATACGTCGTTTGCAAAAAACGGGATCATTAAAACGGCGACGCGCTTTAACCCGAATCAGCTCGTGATTCAGCCAGACGGCAAAATCCTCGTCGCTGGAACGGACCTCGCGAAAACGTTTCAGGTAGATTTTGGAGTGGTGCGGTTCACCAAGGATGGGGCGCTCGATAAAACGTTTGGCGGCACGGGTTCTGTAACCGTGAACTTTACCGATGGAGGGTTCTCTGGCTCCGATGACCGTGTGTTTGATATGGTGCTCGCGAAAAGCGGGAAAATCGTCTTGTTCGGTGAAACCTACGACAGCACAGACCGCAATCTCGCGCTGCTCCGAATCAACGCCAACGGGAAGCCGGATTCCAGCTTTGGCACCGTGGGGAAAGTCATCCTGCCCTACAACCGTTCGTCTTTTAACAATGTTGGCGCGCTCGCAATTGAGGCCGACAATCGCATCGTTTTTGCGGCGAGCACGGGCACCGAGTTTTACAAAAACAACCTCACGATTGGCCGTGTAATTGGCGACCCTGCACCCGGGCAATTCTCATTCACCGCGCCGAAGTATAGCGTTGATGAGAATCGTCCTTTCGGGGAAGTGCTCGTCCGGCGCACTGGCGGTGCGGACGGTCTGGTGACGGTCCGATTCACCACCACATCCGGGACAGCGACCGCCGGGAGCGACTTCACCAGCGCGACGCAGATCCTCACGTTTGGCCCGGGAGAAACCGGGAAGATTGTGCAGATTCCCCTCCTCGATGACACTGTCGCAGAGGGGAGCGAGACGGTGAATCTACGGCTTGATTTGCCGACTGGTGATTCGACCATCGGCGCGCAGTCCACTGCCATTCTGAGCATCTTTGATGGCCCCGGAGAGTTTGCATTCCAGTTCGATAAATTCGCGATCAATGAAGCGGGGAACTCCGCCCTGATCACCATTGTTCGTGCACTTGGAAGCGATGGTGCCGTAACCGTCCACTACGCAACTTCCGACGCGGGTGCCACCGCCGGGCCCGACTACACGGCGACGAGCGGCACTTTGAATTTTGCGAACGGACAAACCGTCGCGAGTTTCACGGTCCCGATTTTGGACGATCATATTTTGGAGACGCTCAAGGGCGTGCGACTGTCCCTCAGCGCCCCGACTGGCGGCGCGAAACTCGGTGGTCAATCGGTCGCGGTTCTTAATATTTTCGACGACGATTTGCGGCTCGCCGCAAACCCCGGAGCGCCGGATTTGCGCTTTGCAAACGATGGCTCAAACACTCTCGACCTCGGCGGAAACGATCGTGTGTTCGGAACGATTCAACAGGCAGACGGCAAGTATTTGCTCGTCGGCACGTCGGAGGAAAACTTCGCGCTGGGTCGCTTCAATGCCGATGGTTCGGTGGACCTTTCCTTCGGCCAGCTTGGTCACGTCCTCACGGACTTTGGCGGCACGGATAGCGCGCAGTCCGTAGTGGAACAGGCAGACGGCAAGCTTGTCGTCGCAGGTTACTCGGTGCGCGACGGGACTTCGGATTTCGTCGTTGCACGCTACCTCGCGGATGGGCGGCTCGATCGGTCTTTCGGGCTCGGCGGATTTGTCCGCACGGACATTGATGGCAATCACGATCAAGCATTCAGTGTCGCGCTTCAAAACGACGGGAAGATCGTGGTTCTGGGATCGACTGGAGACGCGTTTTTCCGCGACTTCGCCGTGACTCGATATGAATCGGACGGTCAACTCGATGACACATTCGGCGGCGACGATGGCATCGTGCTTGTGGATTTCGAAAATCGCTTCGATGTCGGTGCGGACCTTGAGATTTTGGCTGACGGCTCGATCCTCGTTTCCGGGACCACTTACTTTATTACCGAGGGTGGGAACTTTGTGAACTTCGCGGGCGATGTCGCGATTGCGAAGCTGAAGAACACAGGCGCTCTGGACCCGACCTTCGGCGACAAGGGGAGGGTGCGCGCGGGCTTTGCCGTCGTCCGCAATAATCAGGAGGAACGCGTGAACAGCATGGCGGTGAGCTCCGATGGGAAGATTTACCTTGTCGGTGCAAATGACGGTGAGCTCGCCGTCTATCGCTTCACGGCGGGCGGCGAGATTGACTCTTCGTTCGGCTTTGGCGGCACGGTCACGGAGAGCTTTGTCGGCGGCAGCAGCAATCGATATTCGTACGATGGTGCTTATGACATCACTTTTGATTCGCAGGGACGACTGCTCGTCGCGGGAGGCAGCGACTACGGCCTTGGCTTATTGCGGATGCTTCCATCGGGAAGACTCGATTCGAGCTTCGGAGTCAATGGACTCGTGGTTGATTATTCACTCGGAAATGTGCGCGGCGTGCATGTGCAGCCGGACGGAAAAATAGTCACACTCGGTGAAGCCCCCGGCGAAGACTACTACGGCGATTTTGCGGTCGCCCGATTTTACGGCAGCTCCGGCGATGCGAAGGAGGGTTCGTTCCAGTTCTCCGAACTCAGCTACAACGTCCGCGAATCGTTCGGCGGTGTGGATGCGGTCGTATCGGTACTTCGACCGCTGGATAACGCTTTCGGCCAAGTATCGGTGGACTACTACACCCTTCCCGGCTTTGCCGCAGCGGGCGTGAACTACACTCCAGTCCAGGGAACGCTCACATTTGAGGCGGGAGAAACCAGCAAGTATTTTGTCGTCCCCATTCTCGATTCTCCCGGCACTGGCGGCTTCATTCTGAACATGTTCATCGCCCTGGCAAATCCGACTGGCGGAGCCGTCCTCGGTAGTCAGCCGACTTCGCAAATCTTCATCGAGACAAGCGGCACAACATCGGACACACCCACGTTTTCTTTTAGCGGAACGACGGTCAACGAGAGCGCCGGAACGCTCACACTCACAGTCGTGCGTAGCGGCTCTAAACTACTTCCGGCAAGCGTCGATTTTACAACCGCCGCCGACACCGCGCGAGAGGGGGATGACTTCAATCCCGTTTTCGGCTCGCTCAATTTTGCCGCCAATCAAACCAGCGCGACGATCACGATTCCGATTGTCGCCGACGGCATTTTGGAGCCGGACGAAACATTTTCCGTCAACCTCGCGAATCCTCGCGGCGCGAAGTTTTACTACGCCACCTCAGTTTACACCGGGACGGTCACCATCCACGATACGGACCCAACTGTGATTCACAACGCGGGCGATTTGGACACCGCTTGGGGCACGAACGGAAAGACGACTACGGACTTCGGCGAGACTTCATTCGAGGCGCTGCTGGCGACGGCCCAGCAGCCCGACGGAAAGATTGTCGGAGTCGGGTATTCGGGAAGAGGTGGAGACTTCGCACTCGTCCGCTACAACATCGACGGGACGGTCGATACGACCTTTGGAAAATCGGGGAAAGTGCTGACCGATATCCGCCCCGGCGGCGACACTGCGCGTGCTGTGAACGTGCTCCCGAACGGAAAAATTCAGGTCATTGGAACTTCCATCGGCGACGGGCGGGAGGCGCTTGTGATTGCTCGATACAATGCGAACGGCTCGCTCGATTCGACATTCGGGAGCGGTGGCAAGGTCCTCTACAATCTCGCCACGTTTAAGAACGATTTTGAACAGACCGTATTCCAACCCGACGGGAAGATCCTCCTCGGTGGATCGATCCTGAATGCGACTCTCGACTCCGATGTCGCGATGATCCGCTTCAATTCGGATGGCACGCTGGATTCGACCTTCGGCGCGAACGGACTCTCCACGTATGATTTCGGCGGAAGCAATGCGTTTCGAATCCGCTATTATCCAGCCTTCGACGAAGACATCAAGGGGCTCACGCTTCAGCCCGATGGGAAAATTGTCGCGACGCTGGACGACCATCGCCTCCTGCGTTTCACGTCCAGTGGTCAGATCGATACGAGCTTCGGTGATCGCGGAATCGTGACCGTGAATACCTCGGACCAGTATGCCAATTTCGGCCCGATCACTTCACTGGCCGACGGAAAGCTGTTGGTCGGCGGCAGTTCCGGAAGCCGTGCCGTGGTCTATCGACTTACTCCGCAAGGCGCGCTCGATCCGGCGTTCGGGGTTGGCGGTGTCGCTACGAGCGAGAGTGTTTCGTACTCGGCGGCCTCAGACCTCGTGGTGCAGCCGGATGGCCGCATCATTATCAGCGGCGGCGGACTTGCCCGCTTCTACGCGGACGGCGCGGTCGATATCGGATTTGGTGAACGCGGACACGTCGCTTCCAGTTATTCCGGGTTGCTACTCCAGCAAGATGGAAAGGTGTTGGCGTCCGGCGGATTCTCCGATTTTGAGTCCGTTCGCTACGTAGGCGGGACAGCCGCTGGCGGAGTTCGGCTCGAAGGAACGTCGTTCCGTGTTAGCGAAGACGGCGCGAGCATCGTGCTCAATGTCGTGCGGACGGGCGGGATGGACGGCGCAGTTTCTGTTCACTTCGCGACGGCGAGCGGCACTGCGGTCGCCGGCACGGACTTCACCGCGGTTTCGGGCGATATCACGTTTGGCGACCGAGACATTACGCCGAAGACAATTACCATTCCCATCACCAACGACAATCTCGCGCAGGGAAATCTCAGCTTCACACTCGCGCTGACGAATCCCACCGGCGGAGCACTCGTTCGCGCGCCATTTGGTCAGACAAGCATCCAGATTATCGACGACGAAGCACCGGGAAAACTTGTATTTGCTTCCTCAGGATATTCGGTTTCGGAAAACGGCGGTTTCCTGGACGTTACCATCAATCGTCTTGAGGGCGATGGCGGCGCGGTGTCTGTTCGCGTCACATCGGCAAACGGCACTGCGACTGCCGCAGCGGACTATGTTGCCGTGGACACAATCGTGAATTTTGCCGCTGCCGAAGTCACCAAAACGGTTCGCTTGACAGTATCGCCCGATGCGATTGCGGAGCTCAACGAAACACTAATCCTGACACTTTCCGCGCCGACCGGAGGCGCGGCCTTGGGCTTTCGCCCGGCGACGCAAGTAACGATCGTGGACGGCACTCCGGTGAGCGTCGCCCTGAGCACCGCTTCGAGCGCCGTGAGCGAGGGCAGCGGGCTTTATAATGTGACTGTCGTTCGCAGTGGACCGCTGGAGGGTTACACCAGCGCGTCGATCCGCATGACTCCGGGCACTGCTTTCGCGGGTCAGGACTTTCTCTCGCTTCCGGCGACGGTTCTCTTTGCCCCGGGTGAGACTTCAAAAACCGTGGGATTCCCAATCGTGGATGATTCGATTGTCGAGGGAACCGAGCAGTTCAGTATCGTGCTCACGACGACATCGGATGTCGCGCTCGGCACTGCGCAGACTATCGTCACTATTCAGGACGACGACGTTGGCGTGCTAAATCGCTTCCTTTCCATCGGAAACTCCGCGGTCAATGAAGGCAATTCCGGGACGACGAATGCCGTCTTCATGGTCACACTGACGAGTCCGTCTGGTGGAGCCATCACCGTGAATTTCGCGACAACTCCAGTGACTGCCGGAAGTGGCGATTTCACGCCGGCCAGTGGGGTGCTCACGTTCAATCCCGGTGATCTCACCAAGACCATTTCCGTTCCGATCATTGGTGATCGTCTGGCCGAAACCAGGGAGACTTTCCTTGTCGTGCTGTCTAGCCCGACCGGCGCGGAAATCGACGACGCTCAAGGGCTCGGCACAATCCTCGATGATGATGGCGATGTCGCCGCAGGCATCCAGTTTACGGAGGCGCTCTTCCAGACTTTTGAACACACTCGCACCGTGGAATTGACGCTCTTCCGCGGGCTCGCAAACAATGATGAAGTCACTCTCCCGTATTCACTGACTGCGGGCTCAGCCGGGCTCCTGGATTTTACAGCAACACCCGGCACCGTCACGTTCGCGATCGGCGCGCACACCGCCACGATTTCAGTGCCCATCAGGCCCGACTTCATTGGCGAACTCATTGAAGACTTCACCGTGACTCTCGGCACGCCTTCCGCTGGCGCGCTCCTCGGCAACCGTAGTGTCGCGACGGTGCAGATCATCGACGATGATCCGTCCGCGCTCCCCGATGTAAACAACGACGGTCGCCCCGACCTTATTCAAATCCGGAGCGGCAAAATTCAAGTGCATCTCAATTCGGGCGACGGCGATTTCAATCCAATCGTTCCGGCGGCGCAACTTATCACATCCGTGACCAAGCCCGCAGCTTTTGCGGCTGCGGACCTGGATGGCGATGGAAATGTCGATCTGGCAGTCCTCAACTCAGGAAAACGAATCGTTTCACTCCTTCACGGAAACGGCGATGGCACTTTCGATTCGCCGACGGTTGTTTCGGCTGGGAACGCGCGCCAAAAGCTTGGAAAGCAACTCATCACCGGAGATTTCAACGGCGACGGCCTCGTCGATCTCGCCTTGCTTCAGTCCGGCGGCGTCAACGTGCTTCTGAACAATAGCACCATCGGCGATCTTCACTTCAGCCCCGGCGCGGCCGCACTCCGCGCGAAAGGTTTTACGCGACTCGCGACCGGTGATTTTGACGAAAATGGCACGCTCGATATTGCCATGTTCGGCGGAAGAACATTTGCAATCAATGTCTTCTCCGGCTTCGGGACCGGGGGTTTCGCGACAAAGGGCATCGCCTCCAAGATCACCCCGGGAATGAAAGCCATGCAACTCGCCGATGCCGATGGCGACGGGCGTCTCGACCTCATTGGGATCCTGCCGAAAAACGTTGTCGGCATTCTGCATGGCGGCGAACGGAGCGTCTTCGGCGATGGAAAAGCCACGGTCGAACGCATCAAGACGGACGCCAACCCTGCAACTCTCGGGTTGGGCGACTTCAATAACGACCTCGGGTTGGATTTCGTCACGACCAGTTCCAAGATCGCATCTATCGTGGCCCGGCAGGGCAACAGCTATACGGCACCGCAACTCATTCCGTCCGGATTTAAAGCAAAAGTAAGCTTTGTGACCGATCTCGACGGAGACGGCGATCTCGACATTCTATTGCTCGCTTCAAACGGTAAGTTCAAAGTCGTGAACCCATAGGGCGCGGCAAAGAAAAAGGGCGCGTCCGTTTCCAGACGCGCCCTTTTCTAAATTACGAACTCTGCGAAATTACAGGCCTTTGCTGACGATGTATTTCACGAGGTCCACGCAGCGGTTGCTGTAGCCCCACTCGTTGTCATACCAGCTCACGAGCTTGAAGAAAGTGCTGTTCAGTTCGACGCCGCTGCCTGCATCGAAGACCGAGCTGCGTTGGTCGTGGATGAAGTCGGTGCTAACGACTTCGTCGGCGGTGTAGCCGAGGATGCCTTTCATGTAGGTTTCGCTGGCTTTCTTCATCGCGGCGCAGATTTCCGCGTAGCTCGTCTCTTTCACGGTCTTCACGGTAAGGTCAACAACGGAGACGGTCGGCGTGGGGACGCGAAAGGACATTCCGGTGAGCTTGCCCTTCACCTCGGGACACACAAGCGCGGTCGCCTTTGCGGCACCGGTAGCGGATGGGATGATGTTGATGGCAGCGCTGCGTCCGCCTTTCCAGTCCTTCTTGCTCGGGCCGTCCACAGTCTTCTGCGTGGCGGTGTAGCTGTGGATGGTGGTCATCAGTCCTTCCACGATGCCGAAACCTTCCTTCAGCAAAACGTGAACGACCGGTGCGAGGCAGTTCGTCGTGCAGCTCGCGTTCGAAATGATGTTGTGCTTCGCGGGGTCGTAGTTCGTGTGGTTCACGCCCATGACGACGGTGATGTCCTCATTCTTGCCGGGAGCACTGATGATGACTTTCTTCGCGCCTGCGGTGATGTGGCCCTTTGCTTTTTCAGCATCCACAAAAAGTCCGGTGCTCTCGATGACGATATCAACGCCGAGCGCCTTCCAAGGCAGTGCGGTCGGGCCTTCCTTGATTGCGAGACATTTGATCTCGTGACCATCGACAACGAGGATGTCGTCTTCGAGGACATCCGGGCTGCTTTTCTTGGA
>JAYSTZ010000439.1:0-8461 GCA_043719365.1 Verrucomicrobiaceae bacterium
GAACGTGGCCGGCCACCGGCTTGGTACCGCCGAAGTCGAGAGCGCGCTCGTCTCTCACCCATCTGTCGCCGAGGCCGCAGTGGTCGGCAAGCCCGATGAACTCAAGGGGCAGGCAGTTGTGTGTTTCGTCACCGTGAAAGAAGGGGTGAAAACATCGAAGTCGCTTGCCGACGAGCTTAAAAAACATGTGCGCAAGGTCATCGGCCCCGTCGCAACTCCGGACGAAGTGCGCTTCACCGGCGCCCTACCAAAGACGCGCTCGGGTAAAATCATGCGCCGCCTTTTGAAGCAAGTCGCCGCCGGAGAAGTCATCACGGGCGATACGACCACGCTGGACGACCTCAGCGTTCTGGCGAAGCTGGCGACGGCAGAGGATTAGGAGATGGACGAAAACCCAACCGCCGAACTCGGCCAGATAGGCCGCGCGACCCGCTTTGCGCTGGCGTGCATCGTGGTAGCGTTCTCGTATTTTTCCATCCGGTCGAATTTCTGCATTTCTGGGTTTGCTCAAATGTTTCAGGACATGATGGGGCAGGACGCGCAACTGCCAGCAATCACCAGATTTGTCTTCGCAGCGCGTTATGGATTGTTCGCGCTCAGTTGCGGAATCCCGATAGCGTGCATCGCGCTCTTGTTCACGCGGAATATCGCAAAGTCTATTTACTGGATCGGCATATTGGCGCTCGTCGCCGTAGTCCAGTGGGTCGTGGTTTTCTCCGCGATGTCCGAACCGTTTATACAAATCATCAACAAGATGCAGGAAGTGAAGTAGGGCGGGGAATTATGCCGTTGGCGTAGCGGTTGCGCTGCGGCGGTAGAGTCGCTACGTTCCCTGCATGATTTCCACACTCGCAGATGCCAAATCGGAACTCGCCCAGCTTTGCAAAGCGCATGGCGTGCGACGGTTGGCGGCGTTCGGGTCGGCGGTGAACGGGCGCTTTAATCTGAAAACAAGCGACTACGATTTCGTTGTCACATTCTCCGACACAGTTTCGCCGGATTACGCCGACCGATACTTCGATTTCGCAGAATCGCTTGAGCGATTGCTCGGGAGGAAAGTGGACCTCGTTACCGAGCGTTCCATCCGCCGCCAGTCATTTCGCCGGGCAATCGAGACGGCGAACGAAGTCATCTATGAATGCTGAGGCGCTTGAACGACTCGGCCACGCGCTGGAAGCGTGCGAGGCCATCGCGCAGTTCACGCATGGTAAATCGCGTGATGAATATCTTGTGGATGTGCTGCTTCGTTCTGCCGTCGAGCGTCAGTTTGAGATCATTGGTGAAGCACTGAATCGAGCCGCGCAACTCGATGGAACCGTAGATGAGCACATCCCAGAACTCCGCCGTATCGTCGGAATGCGTAACCGCATCATTCACGGGTACGATTCTGTGGATGATGAGCTGCTGTGGAGTGCGGCTGTCGAGAATGTCCCGGCTCTAAACGAGACATTGCGAACGCTACTGGCTTGATTGAGACCGGGGCGGGCGGCAAATAGCGTGACGAGGGCGGCGCGGGTGTTTTAGGGTGCGCGCCTATTCCGCATGTCATTTTCTATCGAGCACACCGATTCGGTTAATTCACAAATCCTCACCATTTCTGAGGACAAAATTCAGGGCTTCGTCCGCGAGCCGTTCGTCGAGATTGCCGAGAAATCCGGCGTGCCGCTGGAGACGGTGCTGGAGCGAATTCGCGCGATGCTTTCCGCCGGTACGATCCGCCGCGTGAGACAGACGCTTGTCGCGAGCAATCTCGCCGAAGGCGCGCTCGTCGCGTGGCAAGTGCCCGAGGAGAAGCTCAACGATGCGTTCGACTGGATGTTCAAGAACGATCCGTTCAGCGGGCATGTTGTCGTCCGCAGCACGGACAATCAAACGACTGGCAGCGTGTATCGCCTTTGGACGACGCTCAAAACGCCCGTGGGCTCCGACATGGCCTCGCACTGCGAAGTGCTGATGCGCCACACCGGCTGCACCAAATACAAACTAATGCCGGCCAAGGGCATCTTCGCGCTCGGCGTGGGACATGTGCGCCGCAAGACGATTGAGCCGGGCGACAAAGCGGACGAACTAGCGAAGATGATTCGCGTCGGCATCGTGAATCTCACTCCGCAGGAATGGGACGTTTTGCTCGCATTGAAACGCGAATTGACGCTCGACGAAATCAAGCTCGGCCTATGGAAAGACCGCGCCGCCGAGGCGGGCGTTGATTTGGAGACATTCTGCCGCGTAGCCGAAGACCTCAATTCGCGCCAGGTCATCGGGCGATTCAGCACTTTCCTAGAGCACGTAAAGCCAAATGCCACGGGGCAGCGCGTGACGAAATTCAACGCGCTCTTTCACTGGCGCGTGCCGAAAGGCAGGGAAGTCGAAGGCGGCGGCGAAGTCGGGCGTCACCCAATTCTCACGCACTGCTACTGGCGCGAAGGCGGCGAAGATTTTGCCAATGTGAACATCATGGCCGTGTGCCACGGAACCGAGAAGGAACGCGTGCTCGCGCACAAAGCGGCAATCGACGCGCACCTCGTAAGCGTGGGCATTCCGGTGGATTACACCAACGTCTTTTGGGGCGGTCGCAGCGAGATCAAGCCGAGCGAAATCTCGCCGAAGGTCCATGCAGAGTGGATGCAGCAGTACGCGTAATCACTTTCTCGCCACCCGGCTGAACAGTTCTTTAAGCCGGGGAAGACACACGTCGTTGCTGTAGTGTTGCTCAACCGTCGCGCGCCCAGCTTCACCAAGCGCGCGGAAGTTCTGCGGAGCATCGAGGACGCGCAGCGCTTCGCGGACGAGGCTGTCTTCGTCGTTAAATCCTGCAAGCAGTCCGTTCTCGCCGTGCGTGATGACTTCACGAACCGGCGGCGTGTCGCTCGCGAGCACGGTGCATCCGCAGGAAAGCGCGTTGATCATCGACCAACTCAGGACGAATGGAACCGTCAGATAAATGTGAAGATCGGAAATACTGAGCATGTTCACGAGTTCCCCGGTGGGTATTGCGCCGGGAAAGATGAAGCGCGCCGGGTCAAAACCGCCCGCACCGAGGATTTGCTCCTTCAACGTGACGCCGCCGGTATGCGCTGCGTCATTGCCGTAGCAGACGCGGTCCTGCCCGATGATGACGAATACCGTGTCCTTGCGTTCGGCGGCGATTCGCTTTGCGACGCGCATAAAAACATCGAACCCACGCATCGCTTCAAACCCACGCGAAACGTAGGTGACGATGCGGGCTCCCTCCGGAATCGCCTTGCCAGCGACGCTGCGCTTCGTTTGCTCCTGCCGCCGCCATACGCCCGTGTCGATGCCATCGAAAATCGTCTCGACCTTCGGCAGATACTCTTTCGGGAACTGCGAGCGCTGCCATTGCGTGGGAGAATAACCCGCGTCGCAGGTGTTCAAGTCCAGAAGCAGCATCGCATTCCTCGCACGCGCCCGGAGCATGGCAAGGTCGGTCGCGGGAAATTCCGGGCGGAAGTCCATGTCGGTTCCGCGCGGATGGTAAAACCACTCGAAATAATTGATAATCGGGCAGTCGTAGAGCTCGGGCAGAAATGCCGTGCTGCCAAATCCGCTGTGTCCCACGACGAGGTCCGGCTTGATCTCCGGCAGTCGCTTTAGTGCGTGGTGAACTCCTTGCGAATGGGAGACAAAATTCTCAAACGACCGCGCGCAAAAGTGTGTCTCCTCCCGTGCACCGCCGAGTTGCTTGTAGTGGATGCGTTTCAGCCCACCGAACTGCGCATTCGGGAGCTCGGAAATATAAGTCGCCTTCCATTGGTGCTTCTCGACGAGCCACTGCGCAACGTGCCCGAATTGGGCGGGGAAGTTTTTGTGAACGAAAAGAACGTGCATGGGCAAAGCACGCGAGTTTGCGTGGAGAAATCCTGCTTACTTCCCGTCGGGAATCACTAGCGACTGCAAGATCGGCTCATTGTCATCCATAAAGGCGTCGCGATAAAGCTTTCCGTCGATGAGATCCGTCTGGGAATCGGCCCGGCCGTAAGTGCTCTTTTGATCCCTAGTTTGACCAGATTCATTGGAAACGAAAAAGCCTTTTCCTGGAACTGTGACGATTCCCGACAGGCTTCCTTTGTGGCCGTTTCCTCCGGGGTGAAGTTCGAGTTCATCCCAAGGCACGGCGAGGTTCCCGAGGAGCTTCATCGTATCCACTTCAAAGACCGCGATGACCCGATCCGTGCCGCGAGTTACAAACGCCCGCCCTCCGTCGAATCCGATATCCATCGGATGCTCGACATCCACTTGATCCACCGTCTTGCCATCCTTGCTGATTCGATACAGTCGTCCGGCATCGAAGTCGGTCACCCACAAGCGCCCTTGCCCGTCAACGTCGGCACCACGCAAGCTCACGGACGACTTCAAGAATACTTCGCCGCCTTCGCCGAAGGCCGGACGAAGCGTGGCACTGGCAATCGCCCCGCCTTTTTCTTCGAGAGCCCAACTGCGAATACGCCCGATCTGACGTTCGACTCCGTAGAGAATGAGTTCGTTTCCTTCTCGGACCAGCGCAATGCCTTCACAGAGAGCGGTCTGGATGGATAGCTGGACCTGCGAGAGGTTGTCGTCATACACGAGAATCTCGCCCTCGTTCGCGATGAAGACGCGACCTTTATCGTCAGTAGCGATTGCCTTTCCGAGCGGCCCCACGAGCACACGGGCGGTTGCGCGAACGAAATCGTCGGTAATTCCGACCATCAACTTACGAACTTCGCCCTGTCCGTTGCCGCCATGGTGATATCCCGCATAGAGGAACTTTCCATCGGGCGACATCGCAAGGCCTCGATTGCGACGCGGCCAGACCTTCTGAGACTGACCGTAAACCGCCTGACTGTTGTCGATCAGGTACTGCACCGTCCACTTGTAAGTATCCCCGGCCAGCACTGATGAGATGCCGATGAGTGCGATTGCCATGTGGCAAATGAGGCGACGGAGCGCTTTTGTTCTAGATTGCATCGGAGAATGTGCTGAGTTGGTAAGCAACGGATATCAAGTAGTGAACTGAAACTCCCCTGAGAATGACCGATGAAACAGTCCCTTGTCAACGTCCCAACTCAGAGAAAAAGACCCTTCCAACCCTCGCTCAACTACCGCCAAAACCTGCGCCAAGTTCCCACGCGAAGCTGCGGACAATTCGCCAGAAGGCCGGGCGGCGCGTCCACCCGTGCGTGTTGAACAAGGAGCTGGGCGAGCAAAGCGGCGTTTGTTTTTCCGGCGAACTTCTCCTTCGCCCTCTTCGCCGCAAGCGCGCCGAACTTTGCGCAGAGGTCTGGAGCACTCAGCACTTTCTCCAAAGCGGACGCGAATGCCGGGACATCGCGCTCGGCGGTGAGAAAACCGGTTTCGCCCTCATCGACCATTTCCGGGACGCCGGCAATGTTCGTGGAAACCACGGGCAGACCGATGCCCATTGCTTCCATAATCACCGTGGGCAGATTGTCGCTCCCGCCGTCTTTTTCCATCCGGCACGCAAGTGCGAAAACAGTCGCCGAGGAAAGAGATTCGCGGACTTCGGTTTGCGATTTTGGGCCGAGAAGCTTCACCCTATCGCCGAGATTCAGCCGGTCGATTTGAGCGGCGAGCGCGGCTTCCATTTCGCCGCCGCCGATGATCTCGCACTCGAAAGAGATTCCTTTATCGCGAAGCAATGCACATGCGTCGATTAGATCCGGGAATCCTTTCTTTTCCACATAACGACCGACGCTCACGATCCTAGGGACGCCCTCCGCTCGAACTGCCGCAGGCAGGCTCTCCAAATCGATTCCGTTAAATACCCGGAAAACTTTCCCGCACGATCCGGTGTGCTTTTGCTCCATCCACTTGCGGCTGTAGTCCGTCTCCGTCACGACAAACTTCGCGTGTTTTACAAGCATTGCATTCGTGACCGGAAAATCGTTTTCGCAAAAAATATCGTTTGCGTGACCGGTGAAACTGTAGCCGATGCCGAAGAGCTTTCGCAGCCACCAAGCCGTGCGTGCTGCGAGCCCTCCAAAATGAGCATGCACATGCCGGATACCCGCCCCTTCGAGAATCGGCCCCAGCCACGCCGCCTCGAACATTCGCTGTGAATCCGGAAACTGCCGGTGCTTCGGGATCGCCCGGTGGAGCTTCCGATGCAGTCGCCCCAATTCACGATCCTTGTCGATTTTCGTGCGGATCTCAGCGCCTTCCGGCAGGTAAAAAACCGGCGTCTCCATCCGGGCTGCGGTCTCAGGCGGATCGTCGGGACGACGAATGGAAACAACGAACGGGTTCATCCCGAAGCGTGCCATTTCCTCCACTTCGCGATACACGAAGGTCTGCACAAACGAAGGCAGCCGCTCGCACAAATACGCGAATGTGAATCCGTCCAATTTCCGCGGGAGCGGTGCTTGCCCGACGCTCGCCGGCGCTGAGTTGCCTTCATCGGGAAGGATCGGCTCCGATGATACGCTGCCGCTGAGGCTGACGGCGGTCTGGGGCTTGCTACCTTCCGGCCTGTTTCGCCTCATCATAGAACCCCTCCAGTTTCTCGATCGCCCTCGCTTGCGAAAACTCCTCCTGAACCGATCTCGCCGCAGCCGCGCCCATCCGAGCCCACATTTCCGGGTCGCCGGCCAGCCGCAGCATCGCGCTCGCGAGCCCTTCGTCGTCGCGCTCCTCGACCAAAAATCCCGTCGCGCCGTCTGTCACGGCCTCCGGGATTCCGCCGTGCAGCGTCGCCGCCACAGGCAGCCCGGTTGCCATCGCCTCCAACATGGAATTTGGAACACCCTCCTGATTGAGATCCTCCGTCATCTCGCTCGGGTGCAAAAAAATGTGCGACTCCGCATAGAGTTTCGCAAGCCCCGTCTGATCCAGGAATCCACGTAACTCCACAGCGCCGCCGAGTTCCATTTCGGCGACCATTTTTTCCACCTCGGCACGCATCGGGCCATCGCCCGCGAGGACAAATCTCGCCGCCGGCCACCGCTCGCGAAACCGCGCAAACGCACGCAACGAAGTCCGTATTCCTTTTTTCGCTATCAGCCGGCATGCCTGCACAAACTGCCACGCACCATCCGTCGGCGCAGGCCGCTGCAAAAATGGGAACGCCTCCAGCGGAATGCCGGTTCTATTCAGCCGCAAGCGGTTGCGCGGCGCACCCATCGCCGCGAGCCTGTCCATCAGCGAATGCGAACGCGCCAGCAGCAGCGGGGCAGTCTGGAGAAGCTCGTGCATTTGCTCATCGTAGCCCGGCTGATCCGGCCGCGGTTGGATGTCCATTCCATGAAACGAAACCACGCAAGGCTTGTTCCATTCCTTGAGGAACGGCAGCAAATGCACGCCCGTGTGCCCGAAGTAAATGTGCATCAAATCGGCCGGACGGCGCTCCATCAACTTGATGACTTCCTGCAACTCGCCCCGGTAGTAAACCGCCGGAACCCGCTGAACATACTTCAGCCAAAAGCGCTTCAAAAAGTTCTTCCGCGCCCGCGGAATCAGCTCCACATCATCAAACGGAAACTGGTCCTCGCACTTCCGCTCCCGCGTGAGGATAAAAGTCTGCCACCTGCGCAGCCCCGAGACTTGCCGGTAGATGTGACGCATCTCCGGTTTCAAAAATGTAGTGCAGTAGCTGGCGACGACGGGCATTCGGGAATCCCAGCGTCGTAACGGACGGGCGGACCGTTTGTCGAGAATCCTTAATAAACTCGAAACGCTCTCCGGTCACCCTCCGCGCGCAAGTCATACGTGCGCAATTACATCCGCCGCCGGATAGCGAACCTTCGGAAGAGAAGCGTATTTATCGTCCGCCGCGCGATAGCCCGCCGCGCAAGCCACCACGGTACGATGATCGGATTCCGTCAGCCCCAAAATCCGATCATAATCCGTCGTCGAGATCCCTTCCATCGGGCACGCATCCACGCCCAGCACCGCGCAGCTCGCCATGAACTGACCAATCGCGATGTAGGCCTGCCGCACCGCCCATTCGCCCAGCCATCCTTGCTTCGCCGCGTTTGCGATGAAGCCGGTCATCATTCCGCGATACGGTGCCAAGTCCTCCACTCTCCCACCGCGCACCGATACCGTGCTCGCCAAAAACCGGTCCACTTCCGCCTCATCCATCGCCTTTCGCGCCGTGAAAACCACATGATGGGAACACTGCACGGGCTGTGGCTGGTTCCATGAAACCGCCGAGAGTTGGGCGCACACTGCGGGGTCCGTCACCACGATGAATTTCCAAGGCTGAAGGCCAAACGACGACGGAGTCAGCACCAGCGATTCTTCCAGCGCCGCCCAAACATCCGCCGGAATTTTGCGGGATGCGTCGAACGACTTGGTGGCGTAGCGCCATTGGAGTTGAGCGATGAGTTCGGATGGTTTGAGTGTGGACATATTTCCCCGCTGATACGCACGGCATACCGGATCGGACGAGGGAAAAATCAACCGATGCGGAGATCCTCGACGAATCGCGCGTCCCGATGGAGCT
>JAYSTZ010000440.1:0-1512 GCA_043719365.1 Verrucomicrobiaceae bacterium
ATTTGCCGCTCGACGGCACCGGTAATCGTGGAGCTGTCGGTTTGAAAATCATCCACGGTCTTTGCCGCGACCGCGCGCAGCAATTGGAGCATCGCATTGGCGGAAATGCTGTCGGAAACGTCTCCGGTGTGGAGGCCCAATTCCTCTGCTCTCGCCAAGTGCGCGGACATCTGCGCCTCCCATCGCGACGATGCATCTTTGGCCTTCTGCAAGTCCCGCTTCTTTCGGCGGAGTTCGGAGTTCAGTCGTTCCAGTTCGTATTGCGCGGCCAGAATCTCTGGTGTCACGGCACCAAGCACGTATGGCAACACATGCCGCGAGAGCTTGAGCTTTCGGTCCAGCTTGTCAGTCCGGTAGAAAAGGATGTCTCGATTCGCAACGATGTTTTGCGGCTGAAACACGAAGGACATCAGGTCACGAAATCCGATGCGGTAGTCCACGGGGCTGACCGCATCACCGCCTGCGAAATCCAGATGACTCAGTCCGGCCAATTTATCCAACTGCCGCTTCACTACGCCAACGCGAGTAGTTTTAGTTTCGTCTATCCGCCGGGGAATCTCTACTTCAACGCCTTCGAGGACAAACATCTCATCAACGGCATCCCGCTCGTCGGGATTTTTTCGGGCAAACAATTTTTGACCCTCAGACGTTTCGACGACGACGCCGAACCACTCACAAGCCGCACGTATGACCTTGCGGGGAATCGCGCAGGAACTTGAGCCGAGGCAGTAGTCAATGATGGGGATGAGAGCGGACTTTCCTGTTCGCGCATTGCCGGTGAGCACGTTGACCATTCCGGGTTCAAACGGAATGACACGCGGCTCAAAGCGAGTGCTTCTGGACCAAAGAATAACGGAGCGAAGATGGAATTTCATGGCTCAGAATCGGACGCGAAGGATGGCTGCAATCTCCAGTAGCGAGAGGGCGGCAAACCACGACCCGAGTTTTTCAGCAACATTCGCCTGAACGCGGACGGTCTGCGGATGCTTCGCAGGTTGCCATGCGATTTCGCCAGCTAGCAAGCCGCCGGCCCCATCGAAGCGAAGTAGCCCACAACCCATCGCCACACGCATGGAGTTCATGGTCTTGTCCTGCCATCGAGCCGTGCGCCCATGAAGCGCGAGCAGCGTATCCAGCTTACTGTCCCGCGTGTCCGAGAACTTGTCGGCAAAAGCGCGCAACCCGGATGCCTCCCGAGTAGAGGCGATAGTCTCAGCCGTTTCAGCGTGCCAGACCATCGGAAGAATCAGCGCACACAGGCAAAACGGGGTAGCGGCACGAAGCGCGTGGGCTTCCGAATATTTTTGGGCGAACCTCCAAAGAACGACCGCTCCGAGAGCGGGATTCTGCACCAACCGCGATTCAAGTCCAAGCGCCGTCATGCGGCCAGTGAGCGGAGAAGGGATTCAAACTGAGGGTGCCACCCCACCGCGAGCCGGTTCGCCAATTCGTGAAAGCAGCCGGGGATGAAATAGGCGGGCACGGTCTTCTGCTCCACCAGGCAGGTGTGGC
>JAYSTZ010000045.1:0-2101 GCA_043719365.1 Verrucomicrobiaceae bacterium
CGGGCGGCACATGGGCGGGACGTTTTGGTTCGTGCTGCCATCGCTGCCGATGTTCCTCGCAGTGCCGTGGATGCTGCGGCGCGGCGTTGCTTTTTGGCCCGCTCTGGCGAGCGGAATCGCGCTCACCGTGGCACTCTATTTTCTCACCATGCGCCTGCTCAAAGCAGCGGGCGTTCAACTGTAACACACTCATTTTATGATCCGAAAACTCACCATCGCCGCGCTCATCGCGCTCTTGCCACTGCACGCAGCAGTCACGCCGGAGGAAGCGGCAAACACCATCATCCTCACCGAGATAGGGGTGAAAAACCTCAAAATCGAACTCGTCGAAGTCGAAGAAACGGAGTTCGAGGAAACCGTCTTTTCGCTAGGCCGCATTCAGGTAATTCCTGAGCGCCGCGCCGTCGTCGCCAGCCGGATTTCCGGTCGCATCGTGGAGCTAAAAACGACCGTCGGCACGATGGTCGAAGCCAACGCCGATGTGGCCCGACTCGAAAGCCGCCAAGCGGGCGATCCACCGCCGAGCATCTGGCTGAAAGCGCCTGCGAGCGGCCTCGTCACGGAAAGCGCCGCCCGCATCGGCGAGCCTGTAGACCCGGATAAAGTGCTGCTCGAAATCACAGACCTCACCGAAGTCTATGCTGTCGCCCGTGTACCCGAGCACCTTGCTGGAAAGCTCAAACCCGGCTCCGTCGCACACATCGCCGTCGCCGCGTTACCCGGCGAGAAATTCGACGGCACGCTCCTGCGCTTCGGCACAGCGGCGGACAAGGCGAGCGGAACGATTGACGCCATTTTTGCACTACCCAACCCGAGCCTCACGCTGCGCCCGGATATGCGTGCGGAATTCTCCATCGTCCTCGCCAAGCGCGAAGGCGTGATGAGCGTCCCGCGTCTCGCACTGCAAGGCGACGCCCTTACTCGCACGGTGTATCGCAAGCACTACGACGAATCGCTCAAAAACACATTCGTTCGAGTGGCCGTGGAAATCGGGGCTGGAAATGACCGCTTCGTAGAAGTCACCGGTGGGCTCCTCGCTGGCGACCAAGTCGTCACCACCGGAGCTTACTCGCTCGGCTTCGCAGGAAAAGGCAGCGTGTCATTAAAAGAAGCCCTCGATAACGCCCACGGCCACGAACACAACGAGGACGGCAGCGAAGTCTCCGCCGACCAAAAAGCCAAACGCGGCTCAGCCAAAGCCGGGGACGCCCACGGCCACGCCGAGGGACTTTCCACGCTCACTATTTTCTCCCTCGTGTCCAACGGCCTGCTGCTCGTGCTGCTCGTCGTGGCGATGCTGCGGAAACCAAAAACGGATGACGCACCGCAAGTCGAATCTCCGAAAACGGAGGCCCACTAGTCATGCTTAATAAACTCATCCGCTTCGCCCTGCACAACCGCGCCATCGTCATCGCGCTGTCGCTGCTGCTCATGGTCATGGGCGTAAAGACGACGATGGAGCTACCGGTGGAGGTGCTGCCGGACCTCACGAAACCCACCGTCATTGTGCTCACCGAATCGCCCGGCCTCGCACCGGAGGAGGTGGAGATCAACATCACCCAGCCCATTGAGCGGTCGCTGCTCGGCGTCGCGGGGCTCACGCGGCTGCGGTCCAATTCCGACGTGTCGCTCTCGCTCGTGTATGCGGAATTTGCGTGGGGCACGGACCTTTATAAAGCACGGCAATTTGTGCAGGAGCGGCTCGCTGGGGTGCGTGGTACGCTACCGGAAGGCGCGGAGCCGTTTCTTACCCCGGTCGCGTCGCTCATGGGCGAAATCATGCTCGTCGGCGTGAGTAGTCGGGATGGAAAAGTGCTGCCGCGCGATGTGCGAAGCCTTGCAGATTGGACTATCCGCCCCCGCTTGCAAAGCATTCCCGGCATCGCCGAAGTGCTGAACATGGGCGGCGGCATCAAGCAAATCCAAGTGATGCCCGAGCCGCAGCGCATGGCCGCACACGAGGTCACATTCGAGGAACTCGAAACCGCAGCGAAAGAATCCGCCAGCAACTCCACGGGCGGCTTCATCAACAGCGCGACCACGGAAATCATGGTGCGCAATCTCGCCATGACCGTGCAGCTCGAAGACATCGCACGCACTG
>JAYSTZ010000441.1:0-1512 GCA_043719365.1 Verrucomicrobiaceae bacterium
CGTCCTGGTCGATGCCTTGATGCCGGGTCACGAAAACGCGAGTGCAAAGTGCCGAGTGAAGACTGCAAAGTGCAAAATGAGGAGCTGCGTTTGACACTCTTCACTTTGCACTCTTCACTCTGCACTTTGCACTACTCCCGCCAAACGTCCTTGCGAACAGCGACAACTTGGCAAGTGATTGTCACCACGATAGTTTGCCGTCCGTTTCCATCGCCGCGTCCCAAATCGCGACCGCGAATGGCTGCGTGCGGCACGCTAAACAGTGATTGCCCTTAACATAAAGGTTGTCGTATGACCTGTCCCAGACGCTTCTTCGTGGCCGTCCTCTTCATGTTCGCCGGCTCATGCTTGGTGGGTCACCGGCTCTGCGCCTGCACTGGCATCACTCTGAAAGCCAAAGACGGTGCGGTGGTCTACGGCCGCACCATGGAGTGGGGTACGTTCGACCTCAAATCGCGTGTGGTCATCGTCCCGCGCGGGCACAAGTTCGCCGGTCAAACTCCGGACAATAAACCGGGAATGACCTGGAATGCCGAATACGGCATCGCGGGTCTTGATGCCGTTGAGAAGGACATGATCGTAGACGGAATGAACGAAAAGGGGCTTGCTGTCGGGGCATTCTATCATCCGGGCTTTGCGGAGTACCAGAAGTACGATCCGGCTCAAGCCGCGAAGTCAATGTCGTCGCCCGATGTCATTCAGTATTTGCTTTCGACGTGTGCCACGGTGGATGAAGCTCGCGCCGCGATTGCGAAAGTCCAGGTCGTGGCAGTGGTCGAGCCTGCGCTCGGCGTCGCCCCCCCGCTTCATTACCTCGTCACAGAGCCGAGCGGGAAAGCCATCGTCATTGAATATCTGAAGGGCGTGTTGAAAATTTTCGATGCCCCGCTGGGGGTCATCACGAACGCTCCGAGCTACGATTGGCACGAGACGAACCTCCGCAACTACATCAACCTCTCTCCGGTCGCGCTTCCGGGAAAGAAGATCGAAGAGCTGGATTTCAAGCCGCTCGGCGGTGGGAGCGGGATGATCGGCCTGCCCGGCGATTTCACGCCGCCATCGCGTTTCGTTCGCGCGGTCGCCTTTTCCAAGACGGCGCGTCTCACGAAGACCGGAGACGAAACGATCTACGAGCTGTTCCGCATCCTCGACAACTTCAATCTCTCGCTCGGCGCAGCCGAAGGTGAAGGAAAGGACAAGAGCCAGGGCATGCGAAGCTCCACGATCTGGACCAGCGCCTGCGACACCAAGAACAAGGTCATGTACTACCATACCCAGCACAACCGACGGGTCCGCAAGGTCGATCTCAACAAGATCGATTTCGACACACTAAGCAAGCTGGTGCGAATGCCGCTGGACAAGGAGAAGACGCAGGACATCGAGGATGTGACGCCTCGGAAGTAGTTGGAGCACGCTAGTGCCCGGTCAGGTCTTAATTTTGGGGTTGATGACACGTCAGAATTCCGGTCATGGAATGACCGGACTACGTAGCTCCGTCATTCCATGACTGAG
>JAYSTZ010000442.1:0-8459 GCA_043719365.1 Verrucomicrobiaceae bacterium
CGAGCCATGCCCGAAGCTTTTTGCCCGTTGTCAACGTAAGCCAATGCAAGCGCTCCGCATCCTCACTGCTCCGCTCAAGGCCAAGTGAAAAGCCCTGAACGCCCCACCGACAAACCCGTATAACGCGTGACGGCGCATCTCTTTGCCGATAATAAGCGAAAGAAAACCGTTGCAAGCTGCAAACCTAGCGAACATGGTCCGCCCCCAGTGAAGCAAAACCCTACTAGCTTCGAGCCATTCCTTTCGCCGCCAAGTGCCCTGCGCTCGTCCGTACCTACCCGACGCATAATTGGAGCCTTCAGCCATAAAGTGCAGCCATCCCGCCATATGGTCGGGCCGTCCTGCCAAAAGGGCGAGCCCTCCCACCGTATGGTGCCCTCGTCCTACCACACGGCGCGCCCATTTTACCCCGTGGTCGGGCCTTCCGACCGCGTTTTGGACCATCCAGCCATGTGGTTGGGCCATCCCGCCATGTGGTTGGACCATCCAACCATGACGCCGAAAAAGGCGCAAACCGCTTTCCATCATGGAATAACACAAAAAACCAATAAAACACACGAAAATGCCCGTATCTGACTTCGTCCCAGCCGCCGACAGCCCATTCGCAGAACTCTTGGAGCACGTCCGCGACAACCTCACCCCATTCATCACCGTCCTGCAAATCACCCCGGCGGAAATCTCCACGCTCACAAACGACGCTACCAATTTCCGCTTCGTGCTCACCCAGCAACAGCGGATCATCGCCGCTGGAGAACAATCCACCGCAGCCAAAAACAGCCTCCGGAAAGGCAACTCTGCCAACCCAAATTCGGCTATCTCGCTCGCCTTTCCTAGCCAGCCCGGCGTCATCCCATCACCCGTCCTGCCCGGTGTGGAGCCTCGCTTCCGCGACCTCGCCGCCCGCCTCAAAATCCACGCCAACTATACCACCGCCATCGGCGAACTCCTAAAAATCGAAGGCATCGAACTCAGCGGCCCCGACGTCATCAACGCCGCCCCCGACCTCACCGGCGCGAAGATCGTGGCAGGCGAAGTCCGCATCCCATGGAAAAAAGGTGGCTTTCAAGGCATACGCATCGAGAAAGATCGCGGCGACGGACACGGCTTCGTCTTCATCGCAGTGGACACCACCCCCGGCTACGTGGACACCGAGGCGCACCCCGCCACCCTCACCATCTGGAAATACCGCGCCTTCTACATCATCGGCGACGTGAAAGTCGGACAATGCAGCGCGGTGGTCGAGGTGAAGGTGGGCGGGTAAGGGCACGCGATTTTCAAAAATTTATGAGAGATTTCTATATCGTCACCGAGGATCCGTCTGTTCCTGTTCTCGGTCCATATTCATACCACGAATTGGTAACAAACGGCATTCAGGACTACAGGGAGTTAGTCCCAAAGGAAAAAGGCTTTTTCCGCAACGCGACAGTCAAGATTCAATTTGAGTCACTAATGAATGCGGTAAGTGGTGCCAAAAACGAGGGCATTATAATGGGCGTGTTCCTCGGATGGGTGATAATGGGGTTCATTCGATACACGTGGAGATAGAAGTGATTCGATTCAATTGATCGGTCGCTTCGCGAGTAATATTCAGCCGCGAAGGGACTCGCGAGCTACTTTTCCGCCACGCCGATGATTGCGTGCTTGCCGGGTGCGCGGGCGTTGGGCATCACGTTTCGCCATGCCGATCATCACTTACGAGCACTGGCCTCGGGGGAGCCCGCCGAAGGCTTTGGAGTGCTACAGCCTGCTGTAGCTTTCCGCAGCCAGCCTGCTGGCGATGAGTAGGACGGACGCCCCTCAACGCCAAACGCCTCTCACACGCAAAAGGTTCTCCTGCTTCGGAGCGCCAAAAGACTCACCGCCAGCAGGCTGGCTGCGAAAAGCGGCAGCAGGCTGCGCGCAGTCCACGGGCTTCGCCAGTGGCTCGGGGTGCCGGATTCGTGCTTGCCGGGTGCGGGGGCGATGGGCATCACATTTTGCCATGCCGATCATCACTTCATCGAAATCGCAGCCGGAATACGACGTGGCCATTGTGGGTTCCGGAGCGGGGGGCGGGCAAATGGCTTACACGCTGTCGCTGGCGGGGCTGAAGTGTGTGATTCTGGAGGCGGGGCGCGACTACGATCCGGTGAAGGAGACGCCGATGTTTCAGCGCCCGGACCAGGCGCCGCTCGGTGGTTCGCCGACGCCGGATAAGCAGTTCTTCGGGTATTTCGATGCGACGATCGATGGCGGCTGGGAGGTGCCCGGCGAGCCTTACACGCAGGCCAGCGCGAAGAAGGAAGAGCAGTTCATGTGGTGGCGGACGCGGATGCTGGGCGGGCGGACGAACCACTGGGGGCGCATCTCGCTGCGCAATGGACCGTATGATTTTAAACCGAAAAGCCGCGACGGGCTGGGCTTCGACTGGCCCATCGGCTACGAGGATGTGGAGCCGTATTACACGAAGGTGGAGCTGCTCATCGGCGTGTTCGGCGAGAACAACGGGCTGGAGAATACGCCGGATTCGCCGGAGGGAGTTTTGCTGCCGGTGCCGAAGGCCCGCGTGGGTGAACTCATGGCGCAGAAGCACGGAAAGAAGCTGGGTATTCCCGTCGGCCCGATCCATCGCGCGGTGCTCACGAAGGTGCAGGATGCGGACACGATCCCGGCGAAATTGCACCCCGGAAATGAGAAGGCGCAGCGGCTGGTGGCGGATTCGATGCGGCAGCGCGCGGCGTGTTTTTGGGCGACGTCGTGTGTGCGCGGATGCAGCATCAAGGCGAATTATCAAAGCACGACGGTGCATCTTCCGCCCGCGCTGGCATCGGGCAATTTAGACATCATCCCAAACGCACACGCCCGCGAAGTGCTCATCGGCGAAGACGGGCGCGCGACCGGTCTGCTGTATTTCGATAAGGTCACGGGCAAGGAAGCGCGCGTGAAAGCGAAGGTCGTCGTGCTGGCTGCGAGCAGCGGGGAGACCGTGCGCATTTTGCTGAACTCGAAAAGTGTGCGTCATCCAAACGGCGTCGCAAACGGCAGCGGGCTCGTGGGCAAATACGTGATGGATACCGTGGGCACTTCGCTCGGCGGACAAGTCCCCGCGCTGGAGAATCTCCCGCCGCACAATGAGGAAGGCGCGGGCGGCGACCATTTCTATTCCCCGTGGTGGCTCTACAAAGAGCAGAAGGCGGGGAAGCTGGATTTTGCGCGCGGCTATCACATCGAGATCAACGGAACCCGCTCGATGCCGGGCGGGCGCAGTCCGATCCCCGATGGGCTGGCGCGCGGCGCTTATGGGACAAAGCTAAAGGAGGAGGCGCGGCGCTATTACGGATCGTTCGTCGGCTATGCATGCCGCGGCGAGATGATCCCGAACGAGCACTCATTCGCGGAGTTGGACCCGGTGGTGAAAGACAAATTTGGCATCCCCGTTTTGCGCTGGCACTGGCGCTGGAGCGACCATGAGCTGAATCAAGCGCTGCACGCGCAGAAGACGTTTGCCGCGCTCATCACGGAGATGGGTGGCAAGCCAAATCCCGTCGCGA
The DNA here is from genome assembly GCA_043719365.1 of Verrucomicrobiaceae bacterium. Classification (GTDB taxonomy): domain Bacteria; phylum Verrucomicrobiota; class Verrucomicrobiia; order Chthoniobacterales; family Chthoniobacteraceae; genus SXWH01. The sequence goes on from JAYSTZ010000442.1 coordinate 3,531, forward strand.
AAACCGGGCTGGAAGCAATCGCGCCGGGCGGAAAGATCATCCACGAAGTCGGCGGCGCGCTAATGGGCAGCGACGCGAAGACGAGCGTGTGCAACCAATGGAACCAGACGTGGGAAGTGAAGAATCTCTTTCTCTGCGACGCGTCGCCATTTCCCTCCAACGCCGACAAAAACCCGACGCTCACCATCATGGCGCTCGCCTGGCGGACCGGCGATTACATCATCGAACAATCCCGGAAAGGAAACCTGTAGAACATCATGGAAACGACCCGACTCTCACGCCGCGAAGTGCTCAGCTTCTTCGCCGCCGCACTCGCCGCCAGCCAGCTCCCAGCGTTTGCGCAGGCCGCAAAAGGCTACGGCAGCGACCCGGACCTCACGAAGATCCACAAGCCCGGCGATGTGTGGCCGCTGACATTTTCCGCCCCAGAAAAGAAAGCCGCCGCCGCGCTGGCCGATGTCATTTTTCCCGCCGACGATCTCGGCCCGGCGGCGAGCACGCTGCGTGTGGCGGACTTCGTGGATGAGTGGGTGAGCGCGCCGTATCCCGACCAGCAGGCGAGCCGCGGGCCGATTCTCGAAGGGCTCGCGTGGCTCGATGCGGAGTCGCAGCGTCGCTTCAAAAAGGACTTAGCCGCGCTGAGTGCCGAGCAGCATCGCGCGATCTGCGACGACATCTGCTGGCCGCCGGACGCAAAGCCGGACTTTGCGAAAGCCGCCGGATTTTTTGTGCAGTTCCGCGCGCTCTGCGCCGGGGCCTACTACGGGACGATGGAAGGATGGAAGGCAATCGGCTTCGTGGGCAATATGCCGCTGCCGACGTTCGACGGTCCGCCGCCGGAAGTGCTGAAAAAGCTCGGGCTGGTGCAGACGGTGAAGTAGCCGATGTTTGAGTAAAAGTGGAACGGCGCGAAGCGCAAAGTAGCCCGCGAGTCCCTTCGCGGCTTCACGCCTCCCGCGAAGCGGCACGAGAGAATAAAGTGTCGCTTCGCGAGTGATGGGATGCCGCGAAGGGACTCGCGAGCTACTTTTTTCGCTTCCCGCTTTATTCCACTTTTAATCACACCCAAGTACGCCAGAAGACCGCGCTTCGCCTTTGACGTGGCCGCATTCCCCGATTAAACCGCGCGCCCTTAACTCATCATGGCTTTTCTCAACGACAACTATCTCAAGCTCAAAGCAGGCTACCTTTTTCCAGAAATCGGACGCCGCGTGACCGCGTTCACAACGGCGAATACCGAAGCTGCAAAACGGCTGATCCGCTGCGGAATCGGCGACGTCACCGAGCCGCTCCCGGAAGCCGTTCGCGCTGCAATGCACAAAGCCGTGGACGACATGGGCGACCGCTCGACATTCAAAGGATACGGCCCCGAGCAAGGATACGAGTGGCTCCGCAAGGCGATTGCAGAGAATGATTATCGTGCGCACGGCATCGACATCGCAGACGACGAGATCGTGGTGAGCGATGGGTCGAAATGCGACACGGGCAGCATCCTCGACATTCTCGGCGCGAAGAACGTCATCGCGGTGACGGACCCGGTTTACCCCGTGTATGTCGATACAAACGTGATGTGCGGCAACACCGGCGAGGCGAATGAGCACGGTGCTTACGCGGGGCTCGTGTACTTGAAAGGCGACGAATCGAACGGTTTCATCCCGGCGCCGCCGTCGCAGCATGTGGATGTAATTTATCTTTGCTCGCCGAACAATCCGACGGGGGCTGCGGCGACGCGGGAGCAACTGGAAGCATGGGTCGCTTTCGCCAAGGCGAACGATGCGATCATCCTGTTCGACGCGGCGTATGAGGCCTACATTACGCAGCCCGGCATCCCGCATTCCATCTACGAAATTCCGGGCGCGCGCGAGTGTGCGATCGAGTTCCGCTCGTTCTCAAAGAACGGCGGCTTCACCGGAGTCCGCTGCGCGTTTGTCGTGATGCCCAAGACGCTGATGGCGAAGACGGCTTCGGGCGAAAAGAAGCCGTTGCACCCGCTGTGGCTGCGCCGGCAGACGACGAAATTCAACGGCGTTTCCTACATCGTGCAACGTGGTGCGGAGGCTCTCTATTCCGCAGAGGGCAAGGCGCAGGTGAAGGCATTGATCGAGCACTACCTCGGCAATGCCGCGATTCTCCTCGCCGCTGCAAATAAGGCTGGATGGCCCACATGGGGTGGCGTGAACGCGCCATACATCTGGGTGAAATGCCCCGGCGGCCTGACTTCGTGGGAGATGTTCGACAAGATGCTCAACGACGCAAATGTGGTGATCACTCCCGGCGCAGGCTTTGGCGCTGCGGGCGAAGGCTACTTCCGCATCAGCTCGTTCAACTCCCGCGCAAACGTCGAGGAAGTCGCACGCCGGATTCTTGCGCTGAAGGTGTAGTGCCACCGCCGCGAAAGCGGCGTGCGGCGGGTATGGTGGGCGTCCCGCCCGCCGCGCTGCGCATCTTGCGCAGTGCCCATTGGAGTATTCCGGCGTGGCTCTCGCAAGTATGAGGTCTTTTGTGTGGTCGGTGATTCAGGCGGGACGCCCACCCTACCCGCTTCCCGGCGTTCGCTTCGGAATATCGGCTCTTCGATTAATTGGGTTATTGGGCCTCGCGGGACCGCATATTGTCCTCGGCGATGACGTCGAGTTGCATGAGCGATTCCACACGAGTGAACCGTTCGCGCAGGCGCTTTGCATCGGGCATCCCGCGGCTGTAGGCCATGAGCTGTGTGCGCATGCTTTGCATGGCGTGTAGCTCGCTGCCTTGACGCCCAATTTCGTTCGCGCAATGACGGCGGACGTGCGCCCATATTTCGGGGAGTGTCGGCGCGGGGAGGTGCTCGCCGGTCGCGAGGAAGTGTTTGATTTGCCGGAAGACCCACGGGTGTTGCATGGCTGCGCGGCCAATCATCACGCCGGCGATTCCGGTGGTTTTTTTGCGCAGCTCAACGTCTTGCGGCGTGACGAGGTCGCCATTGCCAATCACGGGAATCTTCACGGCTGCGGCGACTTCTCTGATCACATCCCAGTCTGCGAGGCCCGTGTAGCCTTGCTCCTTGGTGCGGCCATGCACTGCGACGGCCTGGATGCCGCATTCTTCGAGGATGCGCGCGGTAGTTGTGGCGTTGATCGTGTCCTGGCTCCAGCCGATGCGGATCTTCGCGGTGACTGGCAGGGGAGCGACCGCTTTCACGATGGCGGTGGCGATGCGTGCGAGCAACGGACAGTCGCGGAGGAGCGACGAGCCGCCATTTTTGCTAACGACCTTGCTGACCGGGCAGCCGAAATTGATGTCGATAAAGTCGGGGCGCTTCCAATCGCAAACGATGCGCGCGGCTTCACCGAGATGCTCCGGATCGCCCCCAAATAGCTGCACTCCGAGCGGGCGCTCGGCCTCCTCGAAATCGAGGTATTCCATCGTGCGCTCGTTCTTGCGAAAGATGCCCTCCGCGCTCACAAATTCCGTCACCATGACATCCGCGCCGAACTCTTTGCAGAGCTGGCGAAACGTGGTATCCGTCACCCCCGCCATCGGCGCGAGATAAAGTGGGAAGCTGTCTTTGAACCAAGGAAGCATCAGGCGAGCGCTTCCTTCACCGCCGCGAAGAGGAGCGGAAGATTGATCTCGTGATGCCCGACAATATAGACGCCTTTTCCGCCCATCGCGGTGGGACGGCGCTGGACGTTTTCGCTCGGGCGATAGTGCCGCGTCATGTCGAGCGTGGCCGTGGTGAACTTCTCCACTTTGTGTCCGAGATTGCGCGCAATAGTGAGCGCCTTCAGGAAAACCTCGGGCATGATGACTGCGCTGCCGACGTTCAAAACAACCCCGCCTTCGAGTTGCGCGCACACGGCGGCGAACGTTTGGAAATCCCGGTAGCTGGCCTCGCCAAGCACCGCGCCGCTTGTGGTTGGGTGCTGGTGGATTATGTCTGTGCCGATGGCGATGTGGACGGTCACCGGCGTGTCCAGTTCCGCGCCCGTGGCCATGATGCTCAGGTGTTTGTTGGAAAACGAACGGGCCTTCTCTCCGAGCGCGCGCCCGGCCCCGAGTCCGCGCGCGACGCCGTCGGCAAGCGCTGCATTCATCATGCGTCCCGTTTCATCGGCCATGCCGAACGATCCGTCGTTCAGCCCGCGCTGCACGTCTTCGCTGGTCTCGCCATTGTAGCACAGCTCGAAGTCATGGATGGCACCCGCCCCATTAAACGCAACGGCATTGATTAGCCCGCTGCGCATCGCGTCCACGATGAGTGGATTCAGCCCGACTTTGATAGCGTGAGCGCCCATCATCAAAAGCACGGGACGCCCGTTTGTTGCCGCAGTCGCGATGGCGTTTGCGACGAGCTTCAAATCCTGCACCGCGAGAAAATCGGGCAGCGAATCGAGGAACGACGCAAACGTGCCGCCGGTTTGATGCGGCTTTGCAAATGCCTCTACGGCAACCTTGTTCGCCCGGTCGGCGACCGGATAGGTGCGGATTTTGGAAAAATCGAGCGCTGGAAACTTCATGACCGGCGCACGTTACACAGATGCCGCGCGGACAGCCAGCGTGGGTAGTGATAATCGCGCAATCCTGTCACTCGTCCGAATCAAGGAAGACTTGGCGCGGGTTTTCACGGAGGTGCTTCACGACGGCATCGGAAAATTGCGCGCCGAATTGCTCCAGCTTCTTTTCGCCAAATCCGCTGATGCGCCTTAGCTCGATTTCGTTCGTCGGGTAGTCGCGCGCCATTTCGCGTAGCGTCATATCGCCAAGGACGATGTAAGCAGGAACGCTGAGTCCGTCCGCGATTTCCCGGCGCAGACGGCGCAGCGTTTCGAAGAGCTGTTCGTCGCACACGATGTCGCCGACGCGCTTTACCTTCGGGCGCTGCTGGGGCTCGGCGTGCTTGCTGCGGACGGGGAGCTTTGTGAGGTCGATACGGGCGCGAGATTTCAG
>JAYSTZ010000443.1:0-3516 GCA_043719365.1 Verrucomicrobiaceae bacterium
ACGGGACGGCACCGTCCGTCGGTTGTAGAGTTGGAGAGGCAACCTCATTTTTCTGCCCTGCGTTTTTCTGCCGCAACTGAACCTCTCATCCGGCATAAAAATGGCGGGCAGAAAAATGGTGCGAGGGCGGCCCTTTCGCCGTGTCCACGCTCAAACGAGCCCGGCTTTAGCTGCGACTATGGGATCACCCGGATCTCATTTTCGGAGCGCAGTTCGATTTCCGGCGTCTCTTTGTAAAGGATGAGCTCGCCGCGGACTTCCACGGTTTTCCCTTGGATGCTTTTGATGTCCCCTCCAAAGGCTCCCTCAACGCGATCCAGGTGGTCCTTTTTCAAGACGGCGACGAATTTCCCCCGTTCGCTTCCTTCAAAATTAATGAACGTCATGCTCCCGTTCTTGGTCGCGCCAATGTGAGAGATTTTGCCCCGTATGGTCACATTTTTTCCAATGGCCGCGCGAATCGCAACATCGTCGTTTGCTGCGATGATGCCAGGCAACTCCGTTGGAATATTCGGTGCCGGGATTGCCGCGAGCGACTTCAGACCTGCTGCAACATTGATTGCCGGAAGAAAGTCCGCTTTCGCGAGATCGATGTCCACGATGACGGGATTGTGGTCGCTCAGCCCGGGATATGGCTTCACGAATGCCACGGGTCGGCCGAGTCCGGCGGAAAGGATGTGGTCAAAGCAATTGTCTGCGAAGCTGCCTTCGCCGGGAATCGTCGTGCGGTTCGCGAAGGGCACGCCTTTGTGTGTCCACCAGAGCCCGCTCTCCATGAATGCCGCCATGGTGGGATCGCTCGCGAATTTCGGATCGTCCACGGACGTATTCATGTCGCCAGCCACGACGATCGCACACTTTCCGTGCTTGCCGTAGATCGCGAGCATTTCCTGCATATGCTGGATCAGCTGCCTCGCGGATTCCGCGCGCATCGCGATGTTTTCCGTGAGCACTCCGAGGTTGCTTTTCAAGTGTAGCGACCAGCACAAAACGAAGCGCCCCTCACCGACATCCAGCGCTGCGAAGGCGTATCCGCGCGGCGGGCCGTAGTGGCCGCCCACCCACTTCGCGGACCAGGCGGAGTCGGCCTCCAGCTTTGATGCGATGACCTGGTTTTGAGGGCGGGCGTCGGGGATGAGGAGATTAAAAGCGGTGACCACGCGAGGGGTCAGGCCGGGGACTGCGGTGCACAGTTCCGCAGCCGCCTCCCATGTGCGCACTTCCTGAAGCAAAAGAACGTCGGGATTAAGTTCCTTTACCGCCTTTTGCGCCTCGGCCATGTGCGCAGCGGCGATCCCCGGAGTCGTCTCCGGTTTATGTCCCGGAAACCATTGGAGGTTCCAGGAAACGATCCGGATTGTTCCTTTTGGCGCCGTAGGTAGCGCTGCCTGTTCTTGTTTGCCGCACGCGGCAACGAACAGGGCGATGGTCAATGAAAGGACAAGGCGGAAAGGCGATTGCATGGAAAGCGCGGAGATTCGCTCCCTTCCTCTCGAAACGCGAGCGCTCTTTAGGCGTCTTTATGGTGTACTCGCAAAGATGCGTGCGAACTGCTTTATCCCCGCCGTTGGCGCTCCACTGCGCCATGTTTCCGTGACGGAGCCATTCCCATTCACGACCATGCTGACGCGCTGCGTATCCGCCGGAGCGGAGCTCCATGTCGCGAGGTCGGGGCTCATTTCTACGCGCCATGTCACATCGTCGGTCGCCGGGGCGTGGGTGAAGGTGAACGTGAAGTAGTTCCCTGTAACGCCGTTTACAATCAGCGATTGGACTGCGGCGGACATGCTCGGTGTGCCGGGCGCGTTCGGGTTTGTGCCGAGGATGTATTCGAGCAGATTGACGTAGCCGTCGCCGTCGGTGTCGAGGTCGTCGGGCAGGCTGTTTGTGGTTTTCCAGGCTGAGTAGCCGCCAGTGTTGTCGCTGCCACCGGGAGTTCCGTTGTTTGCTGCGGCACTGGTGCGCCAGCTTTCGGCCTGATCGTGATTGGGGTTTGAAAATGGCGCGATGAGCACGAGTGAAAAGCCCTGGCCATCAGCCGCGACCGGCCATGCGCCGCTGTCTTTGTAGTTGAAAGTTCGGATTGGAGTGACGCGGTCTGCGGCTGTAAGCGTGATGGTTTCGCCGCTGTTGGAGAGGTTCGTGTTCAGCTCAAATGCTCCGGCAATCGGGAGCCCGGAGCCGTTCCGGAACGCAAGGGCTGCCGGGTTTTCGGCGATGATGAGCCGTGCGCCGGGAGCGAGCTGGCGGATGGCGGCGTTGTTGAAGTGGAACGTGATGCCGGAGGTGAATTCGCAGTCGGCGAAATCGACGGTGTTATTTCCGATATTGAGCAACTCGATATACTCGAAGTCGTTCGGATCGCCAAAGCCAGCGGTGGTTTCAGCATTGGATGAGACTGCGGGGTTGTAGCTGAATTCGCTGACAACGATGTTCGCGGCTGTGGCCGGGACGGTGTTGACGCTGAAGTATGCTTCATTCAGCGCCGACCACACACCGCTGAGCAATACGCGCGATTTCACGGTGCCGGAGGAGCCTAGGACGACGGGCACGCTGTAAGTCTGCGCGGTGCCGGAGACTGCGCCGCCGGTCACGCGCGGGTCGGTGCCGTCGAGTGTGTAATACACAGTGCCGCTGCCGTTCGGGTTCGAAATGGTGAGCGCGTAATTTGCGGGGACTGCTCCGCCGTGCTGGCTGAAATCCGGCGCTTCCGTGGTTGGGTAGAGGCCGTAAGCCGCTAGGCGGAACTGGCCGGTGGTGGGTGCCATGTAAAGGTTCCAGCGGTTTTGGATGAGAGAATTCCCGCCCGCCTCCAGCACGGTGATTCGGTTCACCTCCGTGAGCCAGTCGCTGCGCTTGTAGGAAATGCCGCCGTTGAGCGAGGCGCGGACATAGCCCCATCGTGCGGATTCGCCACGGATGGCTTCGGTGATTTCGTTGTTACGGGTATTAAATGACCCGGTCATCCCGGCTACGGTGAGCGGGCCGCCGTTGAACATGTGTTTCCGGATGCGGTCGGCCCAACGCAGCTTGTACTCGGCGTTGACGCGAAGTTTGTTATGGATGTCCTTTGGCTGTCCGGCACGCGGAACCTCGTTGCCTCCGCCGGTGATGAAGTTCTCCGTGCCGGTGCGGAACACATGCTCCGCGTCCCAACTCTCAAAGCGCCATTTGCCGCCGGGCGCGCGGCTTTTCATGCAGTAGAGATTTTTGTCCGCCCAGTCCTGATTTCCGGCGACGAAGTTGAGCATCATGTAGTCGATAAAATGGTCGATATCGAGGACGGCGGCGACGGCGTTGTAATTCGCGAGCTGCGTGAGGTCGGGCGCGGGATTGGGCGCGCTAAAGCCGGAGCCGAGGAGATCGAGGAAGTCCTCGTAGTTTTTCAACACCGTGCAGTTGTAATACTGCGATGAGGAATTGAGAGCGGTGAGCGTGCCGGAGCCGAGGGGGAGCGCCGGATCGAGATAGGTCGAGTTGACAATTTGCGGGTAGGCATTAGCCGCGCCGTCCACG
>JAYSTZ010000444.1:0-8443 GCA_043719365.1 Verrucomicrobiaceae bacterium
GCATCCCGGAACGCTCGGCCACGCGGAAGTGCTGGAGACGGGCAAGGCGGCGGCGGCGCAACTCGCCGATGTGCTGGAGCGCGCGCTGGCGCTGTAGGCTATGTGCGGGATCGCAGGTTTTACGTATCACGAGTCAGGGCGCACGGCGGAGCGTCAGGTGCTCGCGGCGATGAACGCGGCCATCACGCATCGCGGGCCGGATAGCGACGGATTTCATCTCGACGGTGCCACGGGCATCGCGATGCGACGGCTGGCGATCATCGACGTAGTGAGCGGGCGGCAGCCGTTGTGCAATGAAGACGGCTCCGTGTGGATCGTCTTCAATGGCGAGATTTACAATCATCCGTCATTGCGCGCGGAGTTGGAAAAGCGCGGGCATATTTTCAAAACCCACAGCGACACGGAATGCATCGTCCACGCCTACGAGGAATACGGCGATGAGTGCGTGCAGCATTTGCGGGGCATGTTTGCGTTTGCGATTTGGGATGCAAAAAAGAGGCGTCTTTTCATCGCGCGGGACCGCGTGGGCAAGAAGCCGCTTTACTACGCGGAGCACGATGGCTCGCTGATTTTCGGCTCCGAGCTGAAGTGTCTGCTCGCATATCCCGGCTTCCCTCGGGAGATGAATGCGGAAGCGGTGCATCACTATCTCACGCTGCAATACGTGCCCGATCCGCTCACGGGATTTCGTGCAGCGAAGAAGCTGCCGCCCGCACACACGCTTGTTTGCGAGGGCGGGCGCGTGACCACCCGGCGGTATTGGGATTTGGACTTCCGGCAGAAGGAAAGCGGCGACGATTTGCGCGAGAGAGTCCGCGCGAAGATCGAGGAAAGCGTGCGCATCCGGCTGATGAGCGAGGTGCCGCTCGGCGCGCATCTTAGCGGCGGTGTGGATTCCAGCGTGATCGTGGGACTGATGGCAGGGATGTCGTCGCGTCCGGTGAAGACATTCGCGATCGGGTTCGATGAGGCGGCTTTTAACGAAACCGACCACGCCCGCGCTGTCGCGGAAAAATTCGGCACGGAACACGAGGAGTTCATCGTGAACCCATTGGCGTTCGATGTGCTCGGGCCGCTCGTCGCGCATTTCGACGAGCCCGTCGCCGATTCCGCGGCCATCCCGTTGTGGTATCTCAGCAAGTTGACGCGCCAGCATGTGACGGTCGCGCTGAATGGAGACGGCGGCGACGAAGCGTTTGCGGGATACCAGCGTTACTACGCGGATGCCGTCGCCAATTTCTACGGCATCATCCCGGCATTTCTCCGCAACGCCGCCGATGCCGTTTTCGCCCGCATTCCCGTGAACGGAAGCAAGCCTGTGGAGAAAAGCCCCGCCGCAGCGCTGCGCAAGCTCGGGCACGCCGCATCGCTCGGCAGTGGAGCGAGTGTCGTGCGCTGGGGATCGTATTTTTCCGAGGCGGAAAAAGCCGCGCTGTACACGGACGACTTCGCCGCCGCGATGGAGCCGAGCCACGCCGCGATGGAGCGCACCTACGCCGCCGCGCTCGCCGACAACCGCCTCGACCGCACGCTTTACACCGATTTCCATCATTATCTGCCCGGCGCGCTTCTTGTGAAAGCCGATCGCGTGACCATGGCCCATTCGCTTGAAGCGCGTTCGCCCTTCCTCGACCACGAGCTTCTCGAGCTCGCCGCACGACTGCCTACGCGCTGGAAAGTGCGAGGCATGACGACGAAATGGATCCTTCGCGATTTGTTCGCCGACTTTCTCCCGCCAAAAATCGCAGGTCGCGGCAAACTCGGCTTCTCCGTCCCGCTCGCGCGCTGGTTCTCGGGGCCGAACTACGCCGCTGTGTGTGATTTGCTTGGCAGCGGCGCGCGATGCCACCGTTTTCTCCGCGCGGATAATATCAGGAAACTCATCGAAGAAAACCGCAGTGGCCGGTTCGACCATGGCAAGAAAATCTGGGCCTTGCTTGTTCTCGAAACATGGCTCCGTTCACACGCCATTTGAAAAAAGCCCTTCCCATCTTCCTTTGTTTTGTATTCGCCGGACTCGCAGCGTCCTGCGTCTTGCTGGCACAGCATTACCGGGGCCGGGCGCGTGCCGCGGAGAGCTCCTTATCCATCGACCGCAGTCGCGCGACGACGGATCGTTCCGGGCGGATTTCTTCGCAGGAAAAAACTTACGTCCGCGCACTGGCTGAAAAATACGGGATCCCGCTCCGCGAGAACGTTACCATGCGTGATGCCGTAATCGTCGCTGCGCGGATGAATCAGGATCTGAATGTGAACGCTCCTGCGGAGTACAGCACTGCGAAAACCCCATGGCTTCCACCGCCGCCCAAGACGTTTAAAAGCCGGGACTTTCCCGATGGGAAACGGGTTCCATTTTCATTGGAGCAAGGAGTCGTTGTGCTCGAAGGAGAGCCCAAACTTTACAACTATTCGATTTCCAATGACACGGGCAGCGAGGTGCCGATGCCGGTTTTATACAAAGGGATTCGCTGGGACGACGCGGAGAAACTCGTGGAGTCCGCGGGCCTTCGCGACATTGCGGATGAGATCGATCGCGCGGTCGCGGTGTGGCGATTCGTTTCCGAGCACCGTTACCATGCGATGCCGGTGACGGAGGGTGCCGAGGAGCACGACACCGTGAAGTTTTTTTCGTGCTACGGTTACGGATTCTGCGACGACGCGGCGCAGGCTGTTGCAGGCCTTGCCAAGCTGTGCGGCCTTCAAGCCCGGATTTGGAGCCTATCCGGCAATGTGCATGTGGTGCCGGAAATCTTTGCTGGTGGTCGCTGGATTCTTGTTGATGCAGACTTCGCGGTTTATTTCCACAAGACCGGAGACCCCCGGACGATTCTCGGAGTGGAGGATCTCGGGAAGGACCGAGCAGGGTTTCGCAATGCGATCCAATGCGGGAAGCTGCCGGGCTTTGAGCACGATTATGCGGGATATTTCCACGATCCCGCCGGCAACAAAGATTGGAAGGTGGAGGCGCGTTCCGAATACCGAATCGAAGCGAAGCTGAAGCCGGGGGAGAAGGTCGTGTTTTCGAACTTTAACTGGGGCTCTTACTTTTTCGGAGCCTACCCGCAGCGTGTGCCGCGGTACTTCAACGGATACTTCGATCGACCTATCGAGCCGGAGATGTTCGTGGCACCGAAAGGCGTGGAGATCCGGCGCGACAGTGGCGCGTTCACTATCGCAAATTCGACCACGGCAAACCAAATGGTGGAGCTTTTCGTCGAGTATCCATTTCCGATTGTCGGCGGCATGTTCAAGAGCACCGCTTCATTGCAGATCGAGTTTGAAGACCGGACTTTCGGACGGAAAATTCAATTAAAGCCGGGACGCGAGGTCGCGCTGGAGAGTGCAGTCACCAAGGTGAACAAGCAGCCCACGACATCTTATGTCCTGCGCATTTTTGTTCCGGCCGGTGGGCTGTTGAAGTTTGATCGAATCCCGCACCTCATCACAGATTTCCAGTTCGCCGAGCTGCCGTTGCTGCGATTGAAAAATGGAAGCAATGAGTTTCAGATTCACTCTCCCGCCCCGGCGACGCTCACCGGGTTGACGGGAGAGGTGAGCTGGAAGTAATCCCGCTTTACTCGCCGGAAGGTTTCAACTCGCGGATCCAGACGTTGCGAAACCGCATTGTATTGGCGTGGTCTTGCAGCGAAATGTCCGTTTTCTCGCCGTGCTTTGCGTATTTCCCGACGCGTAGGTGCGGTGTGTCTCCTGTGAGTTCGGTGTGGTTTTGGGTAATCACGCCGTTGTGGAAAACGGTAACGTAAGCGGGCTTGAGCACTTTGCCCTCAGCGTCAAAACGGGGGCCATTAAACAGAATGTCGTAGGTGTTCCACGTTTGCGGCGGACGTGTCGCATTCACGAGCGGCGGTGTCTGGCCGTAAATCGCGGTGGCCTGTCCGTCTGGATACGTCGGATTGTCGAAACAATCGAGCACCTGAATCTCGTAGCGTCCGTGGAAAAAGACGCCGCTGTTTCCGCGGCCCTGTCCTTTGCCCGCCGGCGGTGGTGCCATCCACTCGATGTGAAGCTGCACGTCCGGTCCCCACTGCCCTTTGGTGCCGAGCGTGCCGGTTCCCGGGACACACTCGAAGTAACCATTCTCCACTTTCCACTTCGCGTCTCCTGCTCCGCTTTTCCACTGGCTGAGATCCTTGCCGTCGAAAAGTACGGTCGCATCGCTCGGAGCAGTGCCCACTTTTTCCTGTGTGCTGAATTCGCCCGGTTTGATCACACGCGGTTGCGGGCGGAGGCCGTCATGAACGTGCCATTTCGATCCCGGAATGATCGGCGTGGTCTGATATCCGAGCGTGTCCTTGGGAGCTTCTGCTGCAGGCTTGGGAGCTTCAGCCGCAGGCTTGGGAGCCTCGGCGGCTGGTTTGTCCTGTGCGAAGACGGGCGCTGTTAGAATGGCGGCGGAGAGAATGGCGATGTATTTCATTGCGCAGCGGGGTTATCGTTGCGCGCGCAGCGGGGCAATGCTTTTTTCCCGATTCGCTACTTCTTCTCCGCGTCGGCGATCTTTTTGGCGAGTTTGTCCTGAATCTCAGACTCAAGCTTCAGCGCTTTTTTCCACAGTTTGAGGGCTTCATCGCGTTTGCCAAGCTTGTCGAGGGAATCGGCGAGATGATCGAAAACGGTGGCATCTTCTTCTGCGCCCATGATCTCCACTGCGCGGGCAAGTTCCTTTCGGGCTTCTTCAAACTTCCCGCTCTTGAAGTACCACCAGCCGAGGCTGTCGAGATAGGCGGGATTCTCGGGCTCGATCTCGACGGCTTTTTTGATGAGTGTTCCTGCCTCTTCGAGGTTCTCGCCACGATCGGCCCACATGTAGCCGAGGTAATTGTATGCCTCGGGCGCCTCGGGACGGAGGTCGATGCACTTTTTCAACAACTCTGCGGCTCTCTTGAGTTCGCCGGCTTGCTCGGCTGCGGCGCCATATTGGAAGTAAAAGGTCTCGCCGGCCAGTTCTTCGTTGCGGCCTTTCATCTCCTTCTGGGCCGCAGCAAACATGTCGAGCGCGAGCGTGTGCTTTTTCGCGAGCGAAAGGCAGCGGGCGAGTGAGTAGGTGACTTCCGGGCGATCCGGGAATTTCTCGCGAGCAGCCTGCATCGTCGCAACGGCGCGGTCGAAGTGCTTTGCGCGAATGAGCGTTTCGGCGAGGCTGATGTGGTTGTCCGGCTTCGTGAGGTCGAGCGAAAGCGAGCGCTGGTAATAATCGAGCGCCTTCTCTGTCTGGCCAGTCTGGTCGTAGAGTTCCGCGAGCATCATGCCGAGATCGGTCCGGTCCGGGTGATCGGCGACGAGGCGCTCGATCATCGGGAGCGCCTCGGTTTTCCGGCCATCCGCGACGAGGGCGATGGCGAGTTTTTCACCGAGGTTTTCTAGCGATGGATGGTTCGCCGGCTGTTTCAACGACTTGGCTTGCTCGAAATTTGAGATCGCCCGTTTGTGGTCGCGTAGCAGCGCGAAATAGTCGCCGAATTGCGCAAGCGCGGATGCGCTATTCTGATTGATTTCTAGCGCTTTCCGGTAGGCGGCCTCGATCCGTTTTTTGTCTTCCTCGCCGGGCGGTTTGTGGTTCTCGAGACCGCTGTTTTTCCGGAGGAAAAGTGCGAGGTCGAGCCAGAAGTCAGCGTCCTTGGCGGGGCTCTTCATGGCGCGCTCGATCAAATCAGCCGTCTTCTTTCCTGTCCCGTCGGCAGCCGCAAAATCCAGCATTGCTTTCCACGCGGGGAAGTAATCGGGAGCGAGCTCCAGCGCCTTTTCGGCATACTGTCTGGCGAGGTCCGGCTTGGCGAGCTGGTCCGCGTAAATCCTAGCGAGATACAGGTGCGTTTTGGGCTCCCGTGGCGAGGCTGCGATGGAGTCTTTGATGACCTGAATGGCCGCTGTCGGGTCGTTCGTTTTTAATAACTCGCGAGCGACTTTGATCGCGAGGCGAGGGTCCGCCGGGTCGAGCGACGCAGCCTGCCGGTATGCACGGAGCGCTTTATCGGCGTTGCCCCGCTCTGTGAAGAGTTCCGCCTCGGCAAAAGCGGCAATCGCTCCGGATTTATCCTCGTCTTGCGGTGTGAGAAGCAGGTCCGCTGCGGGGGGCCGGTACTCGGAAGGCCACGCGTCCGCATTCCGGGGCGCGTTTCTCGGTGCAGTCGGGGTGGGCGGCGGCGCAACTACAGGAGCGGCAGGTGGAGTCGCCGGGACAGGAGCGGGCGCAGGCTTTTTTGACGGCTCAACGCCGGGACCTTCATACAAATCCTCGGAAGAAGGAGGCTTTGCTGGGTTTGACTCCGGCTTTCCTTTTCCTCGGGCCGGTGACTTCTGCGCGGCAGAAGGGGTCTTCGATTGGGCTTTCGCCTCGAAGACACCTCCGCTCGCAGCGAGCAGTGCTACAGCCAGCATACCGGGACCATAAGCCCGCAAGGAGCGAAGCAAGGTTGACCGGCTGCGTTTCATACGCGGACGCTAACGCGCCTAGCTCTTGTAACGCAAACGCTTCTTGTGGCGGTTGAGTTTCATCCGCTTCTTGCGTTTGTGCCGGTTGATTTTCGCTTTACGGCGCTTTTTGATACTTCCCATGAGTGATACTTTTTTTGGTGAGGTTTTTAAAGTGGACGCGGAGAAAAGCAGGCACATCGCTGTGCGGCAAATGTTTTCTCTCTGTCCGGCGGAAAATCGCTCGTTTGACTCAGTAAACCACCTTGTTCAGCGGGTACTCGATGATGCCTTCCGCGCCCAATTCCTTAAGACTTGGGATGATTTCGCGGACGATCTTCTCGTCCATAATCGTCTCGACCGCCACCCATCCGGGCTCGGTGAGCTTTGAAATGGTCGGTCTGCGAAGTGCGGGCAGCGCCTTCAGGAGGCCATCCAGCTTGTCTTCGGGCAGGTTCATTTTGAGTCCGACCTTGTCCCGCGCAGCGAGTGCGCCCTGAAGCAAAAGAACAATCCGCTCGATTTTCGCACGCTTCCATGGGTTCGCGTAAGCGGCTTTATTCGCGACGAAAACGGGAACGCTTTCCATCAATGTTTCCAGGATGCGGAGCTTGTTCGCACGAAGCGAAGAACCGGTTTCCGTGACGTCCACGATGGCGTCCACGAGATCGGGAACCTTCACTTCGGTCGCGCCCCAAGAAAACTCCACCTCTGCTTTCACGCCATGCTTTGCCAGAAATGCGCGTGTCATTTCCACGGCCTCGGTGGCGATCAGTTTCCCTTCGAGATCCTTGACGCTTTTGATCGGAGAATCCTCCGGCACGGCTAAAACCCAGCGAGTCGGCTGCGCGCTGGTTTTGCTGAAAGTGAATTCGCCCAAACGCACGACATCGCTCCCGTTATTCTCGATCCAATCGCGACCGGTGAGCCCGCAATCGAGGTAGCCGTGCTCGACGTAGCGGCTGATTTCCTGCGCCCGCAAAAGGCGGATGGTCAGCTCGGGATCATCGACGGCGGGTTTATAGCTGCGGCTCGAAACCGAAATCGAAAACCCTGCTTTTCCAAAAAGCGCAATAGTCGGCTCCTGAAGGCTGCCAGACGGCAAACCGACGCGAAGCATGCGTGAATTATCTTCCATAAGGGCGGCGGGTTCTAGGGACACGGAGGGCCATTGGCGAGGAAAGAAAGCGGGGGAATTATCGCGGCGTTGGGGAGGACAATCACTACGAAGGGATGAATGGGAGCCGCGAATCATTCTGTAGGCATCATTTTGAGGCACTTCTGTGTCCGATGCGCAGATGGAGCGCCCCGCACCTGCGGACTCAGAATGATGATTACAAAATGATGGTTTTTAATCGAAGCTCTGCGGCACGGCAGAACTCAGGTTCCATCGCGCATTGCGATCCGTGGATATTCCTCTCACGGTTCGAAACAATACCATGCGTCCAATCGCCAAATCATCGTTTCGCCGTCGGCTGAGCCAGGTGCTTCTGCTCCTGCTTGTCTGGGCCTTCGCTGTGATGGGGCGCATCGTTTACGTGGGCAGCCAGGACCATGCAGAGAAAGCGGACGTGATCATCGTTCTCGGCGCAGCGGTACGGAAAGGAGAGGCGTCGCCCGCCCTTGCAGGCCGCATCCGGCACGGGATCGAGCTCTGGAAAAAAGGACTCGCACCGAAGATCATTTTCACCGGCGGGCTCGGCCACGATGGGCTCATCCCGGAATCCGAAGTCGCCCGCAGCATCGCGCTACGTGGTGGGATTCCGCCGAGCGACATTTTGACGGAGACGGTCTCGATGAGCACTTGGGAGAATTTCACCGAAGCCGCGCGGATAATGCGAGAAAACGGACTCAGCCGCGCTATCATTGTGAGCGATCCATATCACCTTCATCGTGCCAGCATCATGGCGGAGGATTCCGGATTCTCCGCCGTGACGTCGCCCACGCCTTACACGGCGTTTCAGACGTGGCGGACAAAATTGCCGTTCCTTCTCAATGAACTGCGCCTTTG
>JAYSTZ010000445.1:0-8438 GCA_043719365.1 Verrucomicrobiaceae bacterium
TCGCCCGCAGTTGCCACAATTCTCGCGCTCCTCTGCACCGAATGCCCGCGCCAGCAGGTCTCATACGCAGGCCGCGAACTGCACGTAGCCACCGGCCCGCGTGCGCTGCCACAAGGAGCCTGCACAAGCCCCGCGCTGAGCAATCTCGCCGCCCGCGCACTCGACCGCCGTCTCACTGGCCTCGCGAAAAAACTCGGCTGGAACTTCACGCGATACGCCGATGATCTCACCTTTTCCACCAACGGCGAACCCGCGCAAAAAACCGCATGGATTCTCGCCCGCCTCCGCCACATCGCGCAGGAGGAAAACTTCACGGTGAACGAAAAGAAAACACGCGTCCAGCGACCGAACACTCAGCAAAGCGTCACCGGCATCGTCGTGAACAAACGCCCGAACATCCCGCGCGACATGGTCCGGCGGGTCCGCGCAATCCTGCACGCCGCGAAGGCCACCGGCCTCAAAGCCCAAAACCGTGAGGAGCACCCGCACTTTGAATCATGGGTCGGCGGAATGATTTCCTACATCCACATGGTGAACCCCGAACGCGCGGCAAAGCTGAAAGCGGAGTTTGAGACGGTGAAGGGCAGCTAGCCGCGATGGGCGTCCTTTTTCAGCCAAATCTCAGGGTTTGCTCCGGCTGCGAGTCTGTGCGACAACTTGCGCATGTCGATCCGTTTGCTCCATCGATTCAGCGTTGAGGACTACCACCGTATGGCGGAAGTCGGCTTGATCGCGCCCGATGCGAGAGTCGAACTTTTGGAAGGAGTGATTATTGATATGATGCCGATTGGTCCACTGCGCGGAGGCGCTGTAAATCAGCTCAGTAATGCACTTTTCCAGCCAGCTAACAATCGCTGGATCGTCTCGACACAGAATCCGCTTCATCTCGGACCAAAATCAGAGCCGGTTCCCGATCTGATGCTTCTCAGGCCGCGTGATGACTTCTACTCCACAAGTCTTCCAGTCGCTGCGGATGTATTCCTCGTCGTTGAAGTGGCCGACTCCTCGCTTGAGCGAGACCGCGAAGACAAGCTCCCGATTTACGCAAAAGCGGGCATCGTCGAAGTGTGGATCGTGAATCTCCCCGAGCAGCAGATCGAAATTTACCGGGACCCGAATCCTGCTGGATACACGACCGTGCAAATCGCCGGCGCCACCGACGAAGTATCGCCTCTTTTACTGCCGGAAATTTCGTTCCCAGTAGCGCGCCTTGTGTGCCGTGCTCGGTGAGCGGTGGCGGTCGATTAAGCCCGCAGTTTCCGCAGGAAAGCGATCTCTCCGATGGTGGACGCAAGAGCGGTTCCACCGAGCCCGAGTTGCAGGCTGAACGACAACCGTTCATCTGGGAACCCCGGTGCGTTCGCGAAAATTTGTTTTCCAAATTGCCACCCTCCGTTGCACGCTGCCGCCCTCCATCTGTTCCGAATTCTATGAACCTGCTTCTCAATCGAATCCTCACTTCCATCCTCGCTTCAACCTTGTTGCTCTCGGCGGCACCCTTTTGTGGAGCGGACGAAGCGCCTGTGAAAAATGCCGCCCCGGTGATTACGGACGGGCTCTCGCCTTCGTTTCAGGCGGTGGTGTCGCATCTGGAACTTGGCGGGTGTTTCTTCAACTACACGGAGGCCGGCGGCACGCCATTTTTGGTCACATTGTTTGATGAAATGTTAAAGATCGCGCCGGAGGCGGAACGGAAGGACCTCCCGGCGGGGCTCTCATTTTCGGGGATCTACTCTATGCTCGGCCTCAATGGCTTGGAGGCCGTTGGTTCGAGTTCGCGCCAACGGGCGGACGGCGCGTTTCATTCGCGGACATTTTCCTACATTCCGAAAGGGCGCACGGGATTGCTCGGGCTCGCTGGCGGCCCCGCCGAAAAGCTGCTTTTGAACGACTTTGCGCCGAAGGATACGGACTTCGCGATCGAATTCCCCATTCACTTGAAAGGTGTGGCCGCTGCCGCGATGCCGACAGTCTTGAAAATGCTCTCGCCCGTCGAACAGGCGAAGCTGGGCCAGCAAATGATGGAACCGCTGCCGGGGGTCGGCGTGAGTGCGAAGGAACTGCTCGAAAAACTCGACTCACGGGTTGGCCTCTTTGTCAGACTAGACCCTGCTCATAAAACGAAGTTCTCTCCGGACATGCCGGAACTCCCGATGGCCGATGCGGTGCTCGTCGTCGAGCGAGCGGGCTGGCTGCTGCGCGATGTGCTCCCAAAAATGATGGATGAAATCGCGCGCGACCCGAGCGTGAAGGTGATTAAAGACGGCCCCAATCTGACGATCATGTCGGCCCAGCCGATGGGGCAACCGCCGATGGATTTCCAGCCGGTGGTGCGTATTGATGCGAAGGCCGACCGCATCATCGCTGCGTCGCGCGTGAATCTCTTGGAAAGCGTGCTCGCCGGGACCGATCGCGTCACTGATGGCGAAGGCTTCAAATCGGCGTGGCGCGATCTCCCGGAAGCTGGAAATACCGCTCTCTACGTATCGCCTCGGCTCTTGCAGACATTCTCCGGGCTCATCGAAACCGCGGCGCAGTCGGAGGCCGGAAAGTCGGCTGACACCATCGCTGGTATTCAGCGAATTTTTGGGCTCGCGAAACCATTTCTCAGCCATCCTCAGGCCGTGGTTTTGGCGAACGAGCCCGATGGTATTTTTGTCGCGTCCAATACGTCCATCGCGATGGGTTCATCGCCGTTGCCGATGATTTCCGTTGTTGCGACGCTCGCGGGAATTGCACTGCCGGTCTTCGCCGAAGCCCAGATCAAGGGCCGGCTAGCAGCCGACATCAATCAAGTGAAACAGATGACCCTCGCCCTAAATATGTATGCCGCCGACCACAGCGGGAAATATCCGGAAACTCTGGCTGAACTGGTAAAGGGCAAGTATGCCGACGAGAGCCTCGCCGAGTTTAGCGATCCGGTTTCCAAACAGCGAATCCCGTGGATCTACAACAACAAGGTCGTGGAGTCCTCTCCAGCGGGCACCCTTCTTATCGCAGTTCCAGCGTCGCGCAAAGGCAGTCGTGCCGCGGCGTTCAAAGACCTCAGTGCCAGAATCGTCACCGACGACGAGTTTGCAAAACTGAGCGCCCAAGGCACGCCCGCAGAGCCCAAACTGCGGAAGAAGAAGAGCGGGAATTGATCAGGCGCGTGTTATCCACTCCATGAATACACTCCTCGCCTCAATCGACGCCGAGTTCGCCATAGTCGTAGTCCTCTTCGGTTTCGTCACCGCTATATTTTGGATGGTTGTCGGATGGCGGGCGATGCGCGCACATGAGAGACTGGCCGCCGCTGCGGAGTACACCGCCCGCGTCTATGGCAATAAGCACAAGCCTCAGTAGGCTGCGAAGTCTCCCCAAGGGCTTCTAACGGATCGTGCGCAGGGCCCGCGCGAATTTTCCCGGCCATTTCCGGAAATGCGGCGACCGTGTTGAGTCGATGATGGTTCACCCAGATACCGAAGGTCAGGCAGCTTGTTTGCGGCAGACGCGGCAAGGGGCGACTATTCTGATCCAAAATCTTATCGCTGCAATGGCAAGTGCCTGCGAGGTGCTATAGTGGCCAAAGTGAACATCCATTTCCACGAACCACCAGCCGCACAGAAAGTCGGCGGGCTTGATGCGGCGATTCGCAATATGCAGTCGTCGCTGGCTGCTCTCGGGCACACTGTGATCGTTAATCCAGGCGATTACCGCGAGCCGCCGAATGTCGTTCACTTCCACGGCCTCTGGCAGCGCAACTATCCCGCACTCGCCACACGGGCATACAAAGCCGGAGTCCCCGTTGTCGTCTCGCCGCACGGCATGTTGGAACCGTGGGCGTTGAACCACAAACGCTGGAAGAAACTCCCGTATTTTCACCTCATCGAAAAACGCTGGCTGTCCCGCGCCGCCTGCATTTTAGCCACGGCCGAGCCCGAGGGAGCACGGCTCCGCGAGCTCATGCCGGCGACCCGCATCGAGAGCATCCCGCTCGGACTCACGAGCGACGCCGGTCCTGACTACACCGCCGCTCGGGCCAAACTCGGATGGCGCGGCGATGAAACCGTTCTCCTTTTCCTTTCACGCATCCACGAAAAGAAGGGGCTCGATTTGCTCATCTCAGCTCTCGCAGCCTCGGAGCAAAAACCCAACACCCGGCTCATCGTCGTGGGGCCTGAGGAGCAGCCGACTTTCGCCCAAAAATGCCGTCGGCTTGCCGAGCAGCACGCAATGAAGCTCCCGCGCATTGATTGGATCGGCCCGGTTTGGGGCGATGAACGATTCCGCTACTTCCAAGGCGCGGACCTTTTCTGCCTGCCCACACATTCCGAAAATTTCGGTCTCGTCGTCCTCGAATCATTGCAAGTCGGGACGCCGGTCCTCACGACCACCGGCACACCGTGGGGCTCGCTCACGCCTCCCGGCGGCTACATTGCCGAGCCGAGCGAGGGCAGCCTGCAAACACAGCTCAATCGCTTTTTCAAAGCGCCGGCGCTCACCGAATCCCAAAGAAGCAGCATCGCAGAATCGACCCGCGCGATTTACCATTGGGACATCCTCGGGCGACGCTATGAGAGCCTTTATAAGGATCTGTAGAAGTTCTGAACACCGCCCGGACAAAAAAAGTCCGGGACCGCCAGTCCTAACCCTCCCAGCGGTCCCGGTGTTCCCCCCAGAACAATAGTTAAGACCGGCTAGGCGCGGTTTCGTTAGAAAATAGGCACTTATTTTTCCTTCAGTCCCGATTTTCCTGAGCGAACCACCTTCCGGAGAGCAGCTTGCGGAAAATGAAAGTTTTGCCGCCCGGAACGCGCAGCAGGCTGCGCCGGGTATTCCGACCATGCACGACCCAACAAGTCAGAGACTCGGGCTCCGATTGCGCCTCGATGGTTCCCGACACCGGTGCCGAAGCGGCGCTCAGTTCCAGCCACACGCTTGCCAGGACCGAATTGAGAACGCCGGCTGCCATTTCACGAAGGGATTCTTCGGAAAGCAGCGTATCGGAGAGCGCCCGGGCATCCGGGCCCGCTAGATAACTGGCGGTGACGTGAATCTCGAAGTCCGCAGCTTGCCACTGCGGAGGCTCGCCGCCTTCAGTAGTCGCTGTCTTGAGTCGATGCACAAATCCACCCGCGCTGCGCGAGTTCCAGTGTGCCCGGATGGCTGGGTCGGCCAGCATCGCAGGAAGGAGCGGGAGCAGGATTTCCCGATGCAACTCATCATTAGGAAAGCCAAAGTCCGCGGCGCGCCCCGGCGCAAGCGCGCCTGCCGTCAAGTCCAGCAAACGAGCGAGCGTATCCACTTCGGATGATGCGGTATTCTGTCCGGTCACGCTCTCTTAGAGTTCCCCGTATGATTAGCTTATGAAGCGGAATACGACCACGTTGCCACTCGCGAGAGGAGCCGTCGGATAGTTGCCGACCTCAAGAGCATCCGCACCGAAGAATGTCGCTAGGTTGATGGCCGGCGCGACGCTGTTCATCGCCGTGTAGATCGTCCAGGTTCCGGGCGTCACCAACACAGGGTCGGTGGTGTTGGTGTATGTGAACGATCCGCCGGTCGCGGCGAGAATCATATTGCCGCCTGCGGTCATCGTTCCTTCGAGAACGACCGGGTTGCCGCTTCCGCTGCGAAGCGTGAGCGCGCCATTGGTCGCCGTAACATCCGTGAACTGCGCGATACGGTTCCGTAGGTTGTCGAGGTTGATGGAAGCAAAGGCGGTGGCCGTGAAGTTCCCCGCAGTGATTCCACCCGTTTGAGTGATATTTCCGCCGAGCCCGAGCACGTCGAGAGCGGTGATGGAGGCCGTGCTCTCTGCGCGCAGACCGCGAATGTTGATATTGCCCTCGGTCTGAATCTCGACGTTGCGACCGCGTGCGATCAGATGGTCGAATCGGTTGTTCGTGGCTCCCACATTGAGAAGGGTGATGTCGCGCGTTTTGCTGGTGTTGATGGTCGCGATTCCTGCGATGCGCCACTCCTCGACGTTTGTAACGTCCGCAGTCGTCGTGATCGAGAGACGCTCACCGGTGATTGCACCGAGGAAGTTACCCGTTCCGTTGTAAATCTGACCGTTGGATACGGAATCCAGCGGCAAGTAGGTATCGACATCATTCACGGTGAACTCATAAGCGCGAATCGAAACTGCCTTCGCGAAGATGGAGTCGTTCATTTCTGCGACGCCGCTTGTATTGACCCGGAAGGTTCCGAGGCGTTGCGTGCCACCGACCGCGCCGTCGAAGCGGACCGCGGTGGTCCCGACTGCGGCTGCACGGTTGGTCACCGACAGCGCGTTAAACTTCGGAGCCGCGCTGTCCACCGTGGACTGGAACTCGATGAGCCCGCTTGCGTGTTTGCTGGTCAGGTTCGTCGCTTTGGCGATCTCAACGGCACCTTGGTAGGATTGGCCTGCTGCGCCCGTGGTGAGGACTGTGCCGCCGAGCTTCGCGATTCCGCTTCCGCTCACTACGAGGGATGCAGCTGTCAACGTTCTGCCGAATATCACCGAACCATCGCTGTCCAGTGTCACCGCTCCGAGAACCGGCGACCTGCCGGAAGGAAGGCCAATGTCTCCGCTCAATGTGATGTCGCCCGCTCCGGCGTTCACCGTAAGGCTGGAGCCCGCACCGGCAGCCGTAGCCGCCCAGTTGCCGCGGAGGAAGATGTCGCCGCCACCGGCCGACGAATCAATCGTGGTGCTGCCCGCAATGAGGCCGGTCAAGAGGTCGATGTTTCCGCCGCCCAGTGTGGTCACGGAACCGTCGATGAGCGTGGTGCTCTTCGTCGTGATGCTTCCGTTTGCGGTGTCGCCGACTAAGTCGCCGAGGATCTGGATTTGCCCGCCGCCCGGCTGGGTCTGGCGGAGCGTGACTGCATCCTTGAAGGTGACCGATCCCGTTTCCGCGACCACGATAGCCTTGTTGCCGAGGAGGCGTCCGAAGATGATCGAAGTAGCGCCGTCCGAGAGAGCGGCGACATCGTCATCCGAGAAGTTCAACGTTGGGCCGCCGGCGACGAGGAGTGTTTCGACTCCGCCGATGCGCATCGCAGTGGATGCGCTGGCGACTTCGATAGCGAGCGTTCCGGTGACGGAAACGCTGTTCGCTCCGCCGCTGAAGTCCACTTCGTTGGCCTTGATGGAGAGCGTTGCGGCCGCGAGTGAATCATCGACCGACAATGTTCCGCCCACTTCGACGGTGATATAGACGAGCGGGACAGCCGAACCAACCGCACCGGTAAAGGTGACGTCGGTTGCGTAAAGCCCCAGCGCGCCGAGTCCCGCAGCACCGCTATCGACATCGCCATTGAAGACGATGCTTCCGGCAGCGCGATTGTTCACTGCCTTCTCGATGACCGTGGAGCCGTTAAACACCAGGTCGCCGGCGGTGGAAACGCGCGTGCCATCGAGGACGCGAATCTGCGTGCCTGTGTAGTTCTGAGTTCCTGTCGTCGTGATGTTCGGACGGAGCGTCACGATTCCACCGGATACGGTGATGGATGAAAGCGGCGATGTGCCGCCGATGCTCGTGCCGGAGAGCACAGCGGTCGGGCTGCCCCACAGGGTCACCGCACCCGCATCAGCATCCACCGAGAGATCAAACGCACCGTTGATGGTGCCGTAGGAAGTCACATTGCCGCCTACCGTCTCAATCGAGAGATCGGATTGGAACGTGACTGCATTCGGCTGGGTGAACGTTCCAAATACGACGTTTCCACCCGTGGTGGAAATGGTTGGCGATCCCGCGACATTCACGACAGTTTTTGGGGCGAGGAATGTAAATCCGCCATCTGCCGTGGTGCCGGCGATTTGACCTGTGAGGTCGATTTCACCGCCCGTTCCCGGCGACCGGAAGGTCACTGGGTCGAGCCACGAATTCAATCCTGCGCGCTCGCCGACCGTGATGAGTCCGGTTCCCGTCGAGCGACCGATGATGATCTGGCTGAAGCCGTCCTGGAGTTGGTCGATTTCCGCCGTAGTCAGGTTGAGCGAACCAGCGGCGTTGAGGCCGATAGAGCGCGAAATGTCCTGCGGCTGGATGATGAGGACACCGTTGCCGGCGACCGTATCACCAATGTCGATGTTGTTGACTTGCAGAATCGCATCACCCGTTGTGCCCGTTGCGGTAAAGTTCAGCGGCGCTCCGATGAGCATCGTGAGTGCGTTGACATTGAGATTCAAGCCGTCCGCAGTGAGAGTCACCGGTCCGCCGAAGTCCACGGTTCCGAGAATGTTGCCCGCAGTGAAGCTGCCGGCGTCGAACGGAGCGACGATGGTCACGTCGAACGCCGTATCGACAATCACGTCGCCCAGCGGATTGACCTGACCGACGGCTGCATTGAAGAGGACGATTCCGACATCCGTGGAGATACGGAGGTCGAAGTTATCGGTCGCTTCGCTGTCGATTGTGGATTGGAAGATGACGTCGCCTGCACCATGGGTGAGCACTCGAGCG
>JAYSTZ010000446.1:0-1508 GCA_043719365.1 Verrucomicrobiaceae bacterium
TCGCTCGGCGGCCCCG
Organism: Verrucomicrobiaceae bacterium; assembly: GCA_043719365.1. Taxonomy (GTDB): domain Bacteria; phylum Verrucomicrobiota; class Verrucomicrobiia; order Chthoniobacterales; family Chthoniobacteraceae; genus SXWH01. The sequence continues at coordinate 17 of JAYSTZ010000446.1, forward strand.
TCCTCGAATGTGAGTATCGGTTCCATCCGACGCGCAAATGGCGCGCCGACTTCGCGCACGTCGAGAGCCGCACGCTGATCGAGGTCGAGGGCGGAATCTACATCGCCGGTGGTGGCCGGCACAATCGAGCGGCGGGCTTCCTCGCGGATCTCGAAAAGTATATGGAAGCGGTGCTCGCGGGCTGGCGTGTCGTGCGCCTGGCGGAGCCGCTCATCACTGCCCCGATGGTCGAGCGCCTGAACGCGTTCGTGCGCGGCGGGGGTGTAAAGTAGGTGTAAGGTTGCGGCTCAACCTTACACCTCTGAGAGCCCGAATTTCCGCACGGAGGCCGCGTGGTGGTGTCTGAGTAGGTCATTCGCAAAAAGACGCGGATTTTGCCATTTGGGGCGCGTGGCAGCGCGCGTGAGGGACACGAAAAGGTGTAAGGTGCGAAAAACAGCCCCTCATGGAATTGAAGTGATCGTCGCCTAAACCAAGTGCCAGAACAAACTCGGAAATAGATTTCCTCGCTGCTCGCGGACGGACTGCGCTCAGCATCTGCGGCCTCCGGATCGATTTTTGTAGCGCGACTCGATCAGCTTCCGCTGGGCCTCCATCGCCTCTAACAAAGCCTGCCCTGCCGGCCTTCTGCTCTTCTCACTCTTCCAAACATGACCCTGCATTTTCGCCCCCTCCTCGTCCTTTCAATCCTCTCCTCCCTCGCCCTCGCCGAGGACAAGTCGGCGCAGCCACCGCGGCCCGAAGTGAAACCGTTTCTCGATAGCGTCGAACTTAAGGATGGCGACTCCTTGGTCTTCCTCGGCGACTCGATCACGCATCAGTGCCTCTACACCCAATACGTCGAGGATTACTTTTACACCCGTCAGCCAAACGAGCGCATTCACTTTCACAACGCGGGCATCAACGGTGACACCGGCGGCGATGCGCTGGAGCGGTTCGATGACGATGTGGTCCCCTACAAGCCCAAATATGTCACCACGCTAATCGGCATGAACGACGGCGGCTACCGCGAGTTTCACCCGGATTTTTTCAAAACCTTTCAAGCCAACATGCGTGGGGTGATGGACCGCACCGCGGGCATCGGCGCGCAGGCGATTGTCATGACACCCACCATGTATGACTCGCGCTCGCGCCGTCTTTTCGGCGATCCCGCCGAACCGCGCGACACCTACTACAATGGCGTGCTCGCTCTTTACGGTGCTTGGACAAGGGAACAAGCCGATGTGCGTGGCCTTGGCTTTGTCGACATGTATTAGTTCTTCGTCGATTTCCGTGGGATTATTTAGATGGTTGGAGCCATGTGAAGCTTTCCGAGGAAGAACAGGATTCGGGTTCGATAGTTATTGAATTCGCGAAAGCCTCGGGCGTTGGCTTTCAAGGCTTGAATGCGGCTGCTATTAACCCGGCGAAGTATTAGGTAGCACAATAGGGGATGGGCTGATAACTAATGTGGATGAAAGAAAGAGATGCCCGGAGTTTAGGACAAGCAACC
>JAYSTZ010000447.1:0-3509 GCA_043719365.1 Verrucomicrobiaceae bacterium
CGCCGTTTAGTTGCCGCTCAAGCTCGCGGCAGCCCCATTTTTCCTGCACCGCCAGCCGCAGGTAAAACTCGCGCTCCTCGGGCCGCTTGCAGCGCATGAGGATGAGCAAGTTGTGCGTCCACGGCAATTGTCTCACCAGTGGTGAGACAATTGGCTCGCCCCGGTAGGTCTCGAAAAACTGGCGCATCCTGAACAGATTCGGGCGGGCGAATCCCTTGATGTCGGGATGCCGCCGCGCGATGAACCGCGCCAGTTCCTCCACCACGCCCTCGCCCCACGCCGCCGTCTCGATTTTCCCGCTGATGAACTCCCCAACCCGCCAGTAAAGCTCCACCAGCTCCGTATTGACCGCCCGCAACGCCCGCCCACGGGCATCCTGAATCAGGCCAACCACCTCGCGAAAAGTCGCCTCGCGCCCACCCGCCACGGCTCGCGAAGGACCATCGAAGCCGGGCTTCGCGGGCTGGAGGGCTTTGGATTTGGATGGGCGTTTGGGTTTCATGTGGAGATTACCGTCTCTGGTTCAGGGTGGCCGAAGACAAAGCCAATGTGAGACGCTTTGTCCGTGGACGCATTGTCTAAGTTTGCGACAAGACAATGTCAACATCCACCAAGAAACTCGACGCGCTTGTAACCAATCTGGGTGCCGCCATCAGAGAACGGCGACAAGCAAAAAACCTCTCTCAGGAAGCACTCGCGGAAATCGGGGACTTCGACCGCACCTACATCAGCTTGCTGGAGCGGGGCGAACGCAATCCGTCGTTCACCAACCTTTGCCGCATGGCAGCGGCATTGGGTGTAACGCCATCAGAATTGTTGAAAGGAATTTCGTATGGCGCTTGAGCCGGAGAACGAGCGCCATGCTGCGCAGATTCTAGCCGGCACGACTGGCCGAAAGCGCGGCCACTCCTTCGAGGGGATTGTGGCGGATGGCATCAATCGCATCCCGATGCCGTGCCTGCGATATGCGCTTACAGATGGGTGCTTGTTCAAAGGCGACCCCGGCCCGGCGCTGCTGAACTTTGTGCTCAACGACCTCGGCATTCCTCGCGTGGCTTCGGTGAGTGCGATTTCCGCCGGAGCGCTCGCGACAGCGGAGGAAGGCGCAAAGTTGCTGGTGGTGAACGGCATCTCGGTTCGCCGATGCAAGAGCGACGTAATTCTAACTTTGGACGCGGGCGGACGAGTGGTTACGAAGGGCGTTTCCGTCAAGCAGTGCAGCAACAAGAATCCAACCAACGCGCAGCTTTACTTCAGCACGGCGGTCGCGTTCTGCCAGCTACTTCGGCGCAACGATATTCCGGTGTCGGACAGCGCGGTTGAAGCCATGCGGATGTTCTGCGGCGACGCTGGCTTTCGCCCGCTGGATAACCCGACAGCTCTCCACAATCGCCGCTGCGACCCGAATCGCTGGTTTTGGGAGGAGTTGCCTGCGGGTGCCCGGAATGAGTTGGAGGATGTCTTCACGAAGCAGCAGGACACAATCACGCGGCTGCTTTTGCAAAAGGCGTATTTGGAAGACCCGTTCGCGCCCGAATATCTCGTGCATCAAACCCGTGCCGTGAAGGGGAACGAAATCGAGGTCGCCATCTTCTCAATTGATGGGTTTGTCCGGCTGTCCCGCGAGTATGCGGGATTTCACACGCGGCCTTATCGCATCAAGAAGGGTTCACACAAAGACCCGCCGGATGTTGAACATCACGCTCCCCGCTTCGGCGTCGTTCAATTCCAGCGTGGCGGACAGAAGCAGCATCCGACGCAACTCCAGTTCAATTTGAAAGCTGGATACTTTTACAAACCGCCGTTCAGTCCCGCGGCAGAAGAATCCGTTTGAGATGACTGGCGAGCGCGTGCCCCAGCAGCGGCGGAACGGCGTTGCCAATCGAAGTGCGAATCGCGCCCAGAGTTCCCATTAGCTTGAATGAGTCGGGAAAGCTCTGACAGCGCAACGCCTCGCGAACGGTCAGCGAGCGCGTGTTGGTCGGATGAACATTGCGGCATCCTGAAATCATTCCGAACGTCGTCGAAACCGTGGAGGCTGGCTCGTCCCAGCAAAGACGTTTGTAAGTGGTGTTGTAGCCGGACGGTGGACGCATCGCCGGGTCAGCGTTGTCATGCGCGCTGGCACCTTCCGGCACGTCATGCAGCCATTCGATGACGTGCTTCGGATGCGCGACCGCCTCGTGCCACGGGTCACGCTTGGACTGTTCGCCGGATTCCAGTGCGTCGAGGTCGCACGTCGCCACGCGAAAGGTGCAGAGCGGATGAAGTCCTGACGCGAACAAATCTACGTGGCTGGTTTCCCCATGCGTGGGCGCGGGCAGCGACGGGCGCAGGCCCAAATCCGAACGAACTCCGATGAAGAAAACCCGCTCCCGATGCTGCGGCACTCCGTAATCCTGAGCGTCGAGTTCCTTGTGGACCATCTCGTAGTTGAACTCACGAAAGCCTTCGCTGATTTCGTCTGTCACCCAATTGCCATCCTTCGATTTCATCGAAGTCAGCAGGCGAACATTCTCCAAGAGAACTGCTTTTGGTCGAAGAATCTTCGCCACTCGAACGAAGTGTCGGAACAGTTGATTGCGCGGGTCGTGCTTGTCCCGCTTGCCAGTGAGGCTGAATCCCTGACAGGGCGGGCCACCGAACAGCACGTCAATCGGCCCGAAGGAGTCGGCCCACTGTGCGATTTCGTCATCGCTGATGCGCGTGATGTCCGAACCAAGCTCCCGCGTCGCGGGGAAGTTTTGTTTATAGATGGCTCGAAAATCCGGCTGCAACTCGACGCAGCCTTGCACGCGAAAGCCCGCCCACGAAAAGCCGAGCGACAACCCGCCGCAGCCAGCGAAAAGGGCAAGCGCGCGAGGAGCGTCAGCGTGGATGGAATGTCTGCCTGCCTCCAGTTTTTCGAGATGTCCGAGGTATTCGCGGTTGGCCTCGTTTGCGGATTTTCGATGCGTGACGGCCCGCTTCGCACCGTTGCCGCCGAGAACATATTCGTGCCGCTGGTATCGCTTTTTTCTCAGCCGTTCCACCTCTCCGTCGGCAAGACTGCCAAGCAACGAATGCACCCTGCCGACGATTCCGTCTGAAACGGGAATCTTATCGAGTTCCCACTGCGACAAGTGCGCTTGCGGCACCTCCAACAGCAGAGCCAGCTTCGCTTGGCTTATTTTTCTACGCTGGCGCAGCAGCCGGAGTTCCGTTCCGGAAAGTGGTGTGAGCAAACTCATGGCAAAAGCGGTGTGTGTTGCAGGTCAAATTTGGGTGCGAACGAATCGGCTTCGGATGCTGGATTGGAGTTCGCTGAACGTCGGAATTCTGGCAGCACGCCGGGATGCCGTCAATGTGGCACCGGCGTCGGCGTGGTCGAGGGTGCCGAGCTTGAGGTCTATGATGACGAGGCAGCGCAGCCGGCGGTGGAAGAAGATGAGGTCCACGCGATACCATGCGCCGCCGACGCGCAGGCGGCGCTGGCGTCCGACGAAGGTGAAGTCGCCGCCGAGTTCGAG
>JAYSTZ010000448.1:0-1505 GCA_043719365.1 Verrucomicrobiaceae bacterium
TGACCCCGCTTTTCCTTCCATCGCGGTTTGTGCGGGGCGTCGAAAAATCATCTCAGGCAGGACAGCTGAAAACCTCCATCCGCCTGACCATCACCCGAAGCACAACATCCACCGCGCCGAAAGTTAAAGCGGGGTCAAGCCCCCGCACTCCAAAGGCTGTCGCCACGCTCGATGGTCCGTCGCCTTTCAACCATAATCGCTTTTCCACAAACTAACCGCATGACCTACGAACCAAAAGAACGCGAAATCCTCGACCAAGTGGTCGCCGCCCTACACGGGCACTACGGCGAACGCTTGAGCCGTGTCGTGCTCTTTGGTTCCCGCGCCCGCCGCGACCACAAGGAGTTCTCTGACTTCGATCTACTCGTCGTTCTAAACGATGAGCCGAACCAACGGATTGAGCGGAAGGCGATTTCAGACATCGTTTGGCCAATTTGTCTCGGCAGAGAAGCCGTCATTCAATGCTCGGCGGTATCGAAGCACCGGATGGAAACCGATCAAACGATGCTTTTCAAGAACGTGCGCGAGGAGGGCATTTCGCTATGACGGAAGGTCAGTATCCCGATATCGAGCGGAGCGAAGCAGAAGAGCATTTGCAGCACGCGGAGGAATTCATCGCCCGCACGGAAGCATATCTCCAACAACAACCATGAAACGCAAACTCACACTCGCCATCGGCTGCCTCGCGGCGGCGATGCCCAACATTTCGAACGCGAGCACACCGGCTTCTCGCATGGCGAACGTCTCCCAAGCTGAGCGCACCGTAAATCTCGTCGGCGCAACCCAAGCGGCGCAGGGCGAACTCGAACGCCGCGGACTGGCGACGGACCACTCGATTGCGAGCGTCGTTTTCCTCAAAGGCGTGCAGCCTTCCGAGAGCCACTACGACGTGCGCATCGAACCACCCGCAAAGCTGACCGACGGACTGCGCCTGCGCGGTTTCTCCGTAGCGATGGATGGCCGCGTCGAGCCCGTCACCGGCTTCCGCGCCACTGCTTAAAACACCACAAATTGTCCACGAAATACACCAACCACACGAAAGCAGGGAAAAGCACATTTTTTCGTGTCTTTAGTGTCTTTCGTTGACCCAAATAACCACTTTTCAACCCATGAAAACCTACCTCGTCTATCAGAAAAACGGTCGCGCAATTCGTGTGCAGGCCTCCACCATCGGCCTCGTTCGCGATGGCGTGGTCGTGCTGCATAACGAGGAAGGCCAGGCCACCGCAGTATTCCCAATCGCCGAAATGGCCGGCATCGTCGAAGAAGCCGCCGTGGCCGGCGAACTCGCCGAGCCGAAAACTAAAGGCAAAGCTTCCGCCAAGGCGGAGGGTTGATAATCACCTTCGCCGCAGCCGACACCCGGAGACCACTGTCACCGGGCGACGGACGCGGCGATTTTCACCAAAAAAACAAACAACATAAACAACCAATAATATGGCAAAAGTAAACGTTCGTCCTCTCGGGGACCGTGTCCTCGTTCAACACATCGAGGAAGCAGAAAC
>JAYSTZ010000449.1:0-8407 GCA_043719365.1 Verrucomicrobiaceae bacterium
AGCAATAGCGGCGAGCGAATCCTCCTGCTCGACCGCGGCGGCATCCCGATTGTCGATTTCACGTATCTCGGCGACGCGACCTGGCCCGCAGAAACTGACGGCCTCGGCTACTCACTCACGCTCAAAAATCCCACAACCGCGACGAGTAACAGCGGCGCAAACTGGCGCGTGAGTACCGCGCTCAACGGCAGCCCCGCAAGCAACGACGCGCTCAATCCCGCCGCCTACGCAACGATCCTCGACTACGCCCTCGCTGCGACACCCGTCGCGACAATCGAGAGCGGCTACGCGACATTTACGTGGAAGGCGCGCATCGGCGCAGACGCCGCGACCATCACGCAGCAAATCTCCACCGACCTCGCGACATGGAACGAAGGCGCAGCGCTCGTCCCACTCAGCAACGTGGTGAACAACGACGGCACGCGGACTGTCCGCGCCCGCTCCGCTACAGCCGCTGGAGCGAAGGAGTATTTTCGATTGAGGGTGACTTCTCCATGACGGGGGCTCCGAACGCAGGCTCGAGGCATCTGACCTGCGCCTGAAGAACGAACTCGCGTGGAGAAAGCCGATGAGCCGAGACAAAACAAGAGGCGCGTGTCAGTGCCGCCAGGCTTTGGAGTGCGCGTGGCTTGACACCGCTTTTCCTTTCATGGCGGAGGACGTTGGGCCTCGAAAGTATGTCACAGGCAGGACGAACGGGCGTCGCCATGCGCTTGATGATCGTTCTACTCACGACGCTGCATCCGCCGAAAGTTAAAGCGGGGTCAAGCCCCCGCACTCCAAAGCCTAGCGGCACTCTGGACGCGATCCTTGCAAATCGAGTTCATCCCACGTCCCCGTAGGTCAAGATGTCTGAGGCTCGATACATCTGACCGCGCCTCTTTTTCAAATGCAACGGCAGGTCGCGTTGTCGCGTCAAAGAAGATTTTCCTTTGTTCCCCGCGCTGGTTGATGTTCCTGACTTCATGCTCAACATCATCTGGCTCGTCATGATTCTTGTCGCCGTCATCGTCGGCGGCTTCAGCGGAAATCTTCCTGCAATGACCGACGGGGCATTCAAGACGGCGGAAGAAGCGGTGATGAAAATCGCGCTGCCGCTCGTTGGGCTCATGGCGCTCTGGCTTGGAATGATGCGCCTCGCCGAGCGTGCGGGGCTCGTCTCGCTGCTCGCGCGGGCGTTGCGTCCGCTCATGCGGAGGCTGTTCCCGGAGGTGCCCGTGGATCATCCCGCGATGGGCGCGATGGTGCTAAATATGTCGGCGAACATGCTCGGCCTCGGCAACGCCGCGACGCCGCTCGGACTGCGCGCGATGAGCCTGCTGCAAAAGCTGAATCCCGCCCCAGGTGTTGCGAGCAATTCGATGGTCACGTTCCTCGCGATCAATACCGCGAGCATCCAACTCGTGCCGACGACGGCGATCAGCATTCTCGCGATTCAGGGTTCCAAGACGGCTTCATCGATCATGATTCCCGCGCTAGTCTCCAGCGCCGTGGCGATGACGTGCGGAGTGTTAGTGGCGCGTCTGCTGGCTCCATTTTTCCCGGTGAAAGCGGACGCCGCTGATGCCGGAGAATCCGCTGCGGCGCGTGCGCCGGAGCCGGAAGTTGAAATCGCCCAAGCGCCACCGCTTACGAACGGAGGTCGCGTGGTACTTGCGATTTTCTTCGCGATGTTTGCGGCGATGTTCTTCATTCTCGTCTCGCCGGAAACTGCGAATCGGTTCCCCGAGAAAATGGGGTGGGCTTGGCGTTACGGCGACTTCTGGCCGAGGCTTCCCGATGCGCAACGCGTGCTCCGCGCCATCTCGTTGCTCGCCGTTCCATTCTTGTTGTCATTCTTCCCGCTCTACGCGCACCTGCGAAAGGTGAAAGTGTATGAGCAATTCTGCGAGGGCGCGAAAGACGCCTTTAGCACGGCGCAACGCATCATCCCGTATCTCGTCGCGATGCTTGTTTCCATTCGCCTGTTGCGCGAAGCGGGCGTCATCCAGGCCGTCACGGAATTTCTCCGCAAGCCGCTGGAATTCGTTGGTTTCCCGCCCGACTTGCTGCCGCTCGCGCTTATGCGACCGCTCAGCGGCAGTGCGTCGAACGGCATCTTCGTGGACATCGTCAAAACCCACGGAGCCGACTCGATGCTCGCGAAAATGGCGGCGACCATTTTCGGCAGCACGGAGACGACCTTTTACGTATTGGCCGTCTATTTCGGCAGTGTCGCCGTGCGCAAAACGCGCCACGCGATCATTGCGGGCCTCACCGCCGACATCGTCGCGATGCTTGTTGCGGTCGCCGTTTGCAAACGGCTGCTCTCGTAGCGCTTACTTCGCTGCAACGGCTGCCGGGGCGGGCGCGGCGTTCGCCGATTTGCGTGCGTTTTTACCGGCTTCGTATTGCGCGCGGAGCTTCTCCATTTCGGCTTTGGCGGCCTGCAATTCCTTGGCGAGGGCACCTGCCGATTGCTCGGCTTGGGCTTTGATTTTTGTGCCTTCGGCTTCGAATTTCGGGATGCTGGCTTTGAGTTCGGGGATTTGTTTTTGCGCATCCTCCACGGCTTTTTTCGCATCACCTACAAGCTTCTCGACCGGCACAATTTTTCCCGTGGCGAGCTTCACGTCGAGCTGGCCTTTTTTCACGGCCTCCACCATCGCAGGCGGGATCGGCTGGTCGGCGGGCTTGGCTGCAATTTTTGCGTTCGCGGCGGCGAGTGATGCGGTAAGGGCGGCTTCTTTTGGTCGCAGCGCTTCGCGGGCTGCGGTCGCGGCGGCGAGCTCGGGCGAGCCCGCTTTCGCGGAATCGCGGGCTGCGCGGACTTTCGCGACATCCTCGGCCAGGGCGGCTTGTTGTTTTGTGAGTTCGGCGATTTCCGCCTGAACCGCTTTGGGGTCCGAGACTGCGGCTTTTTTGTCAGCGATGGCATTTTCGGCAGCGGCGAGTTGGGCCTTTGCGGCGTCGGCAATTTTACGGACTTCGGCGAGCGCGGCTTCTTTTTCAGAAATCACTTTCGGTCCGTCTGCGATCGTCTTCTCGGCTTCGGCAAGCCCCGCCTTGGCAAGCTCGGCCTGACGGAACGCGTCTTTTGCCGTGGCTACGAGATCGTCGTATTTGGCCTGTTTGTCGTGCAGGGTTTGCCGGGCGTTGAAGACACCTTGAAAGAGCTGCGCGCGCTTCCATCGTTCGATTCCGGCTTGCGCGGAAATGGCCCGTCGCTGCGCCTCAGAAAGATCATCCTTCGCTTTGCCAAAAGCCTTCTCTGCGTCGGTTCCCACAAGCGGAGCAGGGGCCGAAGGGGCCGCGTTGGGAGTTCCTTTGGCGGTTTCCAGCGCGGCGGTCGCTGCGGCGATTTTTTCACCGATGGCCACACGCTTGGCCTGCGCGGCGATGTAGCCCGGCGTGTCCGCCTCGAATTTCATACGCTCGGCGCGGATGGCCTCCAGTTCCGTGTTCAAAGCATCGAGCGCTTTTTCCATCGCTGCGATGTTCGGTCCGGCAGGCGCGGGAGCAGCGGCAGGTGCCGGTGACGGCGCGGCTGGAGCCTGCATTTTTGCAAGTTCGGCGTTGGCGGCAGCGATGGCTTTTTCGGCTTCAGCGATGGTTTTCGGCGCGGCGTTTTTCGCAGCGCCAAGTTCCGATTGCGCTTGTTGGAGCTGCTGGCGGAGCGCCTCGACTTTCTTCCCTGCTTCCTCGCGAGCGGTCTTGGCGGCATCGACTTCGGCGGCTGCCGGTGCTGCCGGCGCAGCGTCCATCTTTGTCTTGGCGGCAGCGGCTGCTTCCTCGGCTTTGGCGAGCTCGGGTTTCTTTGCCTGCACAAGCGTGTCGGCCTTGACGTAATCAGGCGTTCCTTCCGCAAACTTAGCGCGCGCCTCGCGGACTTTGGCAATTTCCGCAGTGAGTGCCTCGAATCGCTTTTGTGCAGCGGCCACGGCCTGTTCTGCTTTGGCCTTTTCGTTCATCCCGGTCGCTTTTCGTTTCTCGCCGAGAGCGGCTTCTGCGGCAGCGACGGCTTGTTTGGCGGCTTCGGATTGCGCTGTTAAATCGGCGACTTTTTTTGCAGCGACTTCGGGTGCGGATTTCGCGACGGCGATCTGCTGCTGGGCTGCTACTTTACGGGCTTCGATCGCTGCGAGGTCGGCTTTGCGTTTTGCTTCTGCTGCGTCCCGCTCGGTTTTCACCGCTGCTTCGGCAGCAGCGGCGGCGGCTTGCAGTGCAGGGAGCGCGGCACTTGTCTCCGCCAGGGTTTTTTCCGCGATGGCGAGTTGCTCGGCGATGCCGGGTGGGTTCGCACTGAGCTCGCCGACTTTGTTCACTTTGTCGCCAGCGATTGCATAGACGCGGATTGCGCCCGTCCAGTCTGCGGCGATCACGCGATCGTTGGCCATCGCCGCTCGCAGTGCGATGTCGGTAAATGCCTCCGTGGCCGCGAGTGCTTTGCCACTTGCGTCCCAAACCTTCGCGATTTTGTCGCGGCCACACGTTACGATTTTGCCCTCCGGTGTGAATTCCACCCACAAGACGCCGCCCGCATGAGCCGTCCAGCTCTTGGATTCCGTGCCATCTTTGACGCTCCAAAGTTTTACCGTGCCGTCTTCGCCACCGCTCGCGAGCACGCCGGGCATGAATGCCAGTGCGGTCACGGCGGACTTGTGGCCTGTGAGCGAGTTGTAGGGTTTTGGTTCTGCGCCGGTCTCCCATATTTCGATTCCGCCATTTCGGTCTGCGGTGCCGAGATACTTTCCGTCTGGGCTGTAAGCGACGGCTGTGACCCACTCGGTGTGCTTTTTAATGAGGCCCGTCGCTTTTCCGTCCTTCGTCTGGTAAATGCGGACGCGCTTATCGGACCCGCCGATCGCCACGAACTGCTGATCCGCGCTGAGGTCGGCGGTGAGGACGGCGTCCGTTTCATTTCCCACCATCCCGATGCGCTCACCGGTCGTCACATCCCACATGACGACTTTGCCCTGCTTGCCGCCGAGCCCGCCGCCGGCGATGAGAACCTTGGCGTTTTTTGAAAAGCGCAGGACGTTTGGGAAACCTTCTGGAAACGCGAGGATGCCGAGTTGCTCCAGTGTTTCGGTATTATAGAGGAGAATCTGTTTTTGCCCACCGATGGCCACAATCGGGGCCCACGGACTCACCGCGAGCGTCGTCATCGCGCCGAGCGCGCGCGCTTTCACAAATGGCTCCATCGGCAAATCCCCGGGCATCGGCGCGGGACCTTCGGGGCGCGTGAGCGAGACGACTGCGCTCTCCACTTTATTTGCCGTCGCCACCGCCGGTTTGCTGTTTGCCGTTTCCAGCGCAAAGCCGGTGATCCAGTCGTTGAGCACTTTCAACTCCGCGTCCGAAAGCTTGTCGCCCTTCGGTGGCATCTTCGGCTCATCGGCGTGGGTGGTCAGTTTATAAAGAAGCGAGCCGCCCGCGTTGCCGGGCTTCACCGGAACGCCGGATTCGCCGCCCGCCATCGTCGCGGCGTAAGTCGTCAGATCGAGCCCCGCCTTTTTCTTGTCCGGGTTATGGCAATTGTTACAGGCGTTCTTGAAGATCGGCAGAACGTGGTCGGTGTAATTTACCTTCGTCTGCGCAACTGCCGAAAAATTCAGCCCGAGCAAAGCGGCGATGGAAAATGAAAGTGGCTTCATAGCGTATGCTCAAAAAAGCCGCCGAAGCCCCGGAAATTAGGCCCGTTCTACGTCCCGGTTACGTAGGCCTCCCACTCCGGCGGCAGCGGCGCGCGCTCCACGCCGTCTGCGATTCGGCCCTCAAAAGCAGGGTTAAACTTTGTGCTCGTCCCGTAAACCATGATCGTATCCACGGACCCTTCGGAGCGCAGCGCATGGGCCACGCCCGCTGGAATTACCACACCCGCATTGTTCGGACCGCGCTGATCGTCGCCATCGATGATGAAACGCATCACCCTCCGCTGCATCCCCGCACGCTCGTCCACCAGCAGCATCTCCACATTTCCAGCAACAAAGAACATCGCGTCCCACTGTTCCTGATCATAAGGCCGCAGCGCATAATTCGTGGGCTCGTCGATAAAGAGACGCTTGAACCACGCCTCCGCCGAAGTCCCCTCCGGAATGGCCGGCGGGTGAATATGGAAGCCTTTTGCCGTCGTCGCGAACATCCGCGCGGTCGCCCACTGCTTCGGCCATAGTCCGATTGCGTTGAGCACCCCGTCTTCCATCCGGGCAAACTCTCCGAAAAAGCCCCGATGCCGCTGCGGAAAAACGCGCCGCGTAAACAACTCCACACCAGGAATCCAGGCCGCGTCCAGCTCGCCACGCTTCGCGATAAGCTCCCCCGCCTCCACTCCGCTGGTAGCAAGCCGTTCGGCGAGAGATTTTTGAGAATAGTCGCGTTGACCCAGCATTGCGCGGGCGTTTGAGTTCAGGCCTTTCCAAAGATCAGACATGCGGCGGACTATAGGAGCCCGCCCACCGAAGCTCACTTCTTTTTTCGCAAGATTTGCGCGTCGGGTGTGATTAATTCTAAATCGTTACGTCCCGTGTTCGCGTGGCGTTTCAGTCGGATCGTCCTTGCTTACTTTGAATTGCCCACAGCGATGATTGCAAAGAGAAACAGACCAGCATTCTGTTGTGATTAAGAGTGGAACAGACGAAGTGTTCAGTGTTCAGACTGAATACTGAATACTGCCCACTGAACACTGCTCACGACGAGCACCGTAAATCCACTTTTAGTCACACCCCCATCATTCTGTGCCCATCATTTTGATTTCATTGAGCGCCGGAATTCTCAAAATGATGGGAACAAAATGATGAGGCCCATAGTTCGCATTCGCCCGCCTCGATAGGTTCATCCTGAAATTGTTTTCTGAGGAACAAAGTCGAATTAGTTCTACTTTGTTACTTGTGCTGAGGCACCGCTAGATTGGCCCGCGAAAAAAGCAAAAAAGCGCGAAATGGGAAATCCATTCGCGTCCTTTTCGTCTTTCGCGGGCCAAAATGAGCGACTAACAAAGTAGAATTAATCACACCCTTGCGCGTTCGGATGACGATTTTTTGAAAGAATTGCCGAAACGTAACGTTCTAGGAGCGACATGAATAACATCGCCCGACTTCCGACCTGCTCGCCAAGCCGCCATTTTCCGAATTCCGGAATCTCTTTGAAAGTTTCTCCGGGTCAATTTTTGCACCGGACCGGAAATTTCTTTGACGCGTGCAAATCACCGCCCTACAAAACAGCGCTTTTCACGATAATGAAACCATTCCGCGCATCTCGACCGACACCCTGCGGGGTTCGGCGCGCGGTTTTTTAACCCACATGGAGGGCTCCGCTCTCCTACGCAACTTTTACAAAATTAGATGTTTAACGGATTTCTTGGTCTTTTTTCCAATGATATAGGGATCGACCTCGGCACTGCCAATACCCTCGTTTACGTGAAGGACCATGGAATCGTCCTTCGCGAGCCTTCCGTCGTGGCCGTCGTGGCCGGCACCAATAAAGTGCTGGCGGTCGGTGACGAGGCGAAACGAATGCTCGGGCGCACCCCGGGCAATATTCAGGCGATTCGGCCTCTGAAGGACGGCGTTATCGCCGACTTCGAGGTCACAGAAGCGATGCTGCGACACTTCATCCAGAAGGTCCACGGTCGTCGCACTTTTTTCAAACCACGCCCGCGCGTTGTCATCGCGGTGCCTTCGGGCATCACGGAGGTCGAGAAACGCGCGGTCCGGGAATCGGCTCTCCATGCCGGTGCTCGCGAAGTTTTCCTCATCGAGGAACCGATGGCTGCGGCCATCGGTTGCGGCCTGCCGGTGCAGGATGCCGCGGGGAACATGATTATCGACATCGGCGGCGGTACCACGGAAGTGGCGCTCATCTCGCTGTCGGGCATCGTGTTCAGCCGAAGCGTCCGGGTGGCGGGTGATGAGCTGGACGAGGCGATCATTCAGTACATGAAGCGCGCTTACAATCTGATGATTGGCGAGCGGACGGCGGAGGACATCAAAATCAAAATCGGCAGCGCTTATCCCATCGAGAAGGAACAGACGATGGAAGTGAAAGGACGCGACCTAGTTGCGGGCCTGCCGAAGACGCTGAGCATCACTTCGCAAGAAGTGCGCGAGGCGCTGCTGGAGCCGATCTCTACGATTGTGGACAATGTGCGAGTGACGCTGGAGCGTTGCCCACCCGAGCTGAGCGCGGACCTTGTGGACCGCGGCCTTGTGCTCGCCGGTGGCGGCGCTCTGCTGCGCGGTCTGGACCGCCTCCTCAGTGAGGAGACGGGCCTGCCGGTTCACGTCGCGGAAGACCCGCTGAGTGCGGTGGCCGAAGGTACGGGCCGCGCGCTGAGCGAAGTGCGCTTCCTGCGGCAGGTCACTTCGACTCACCAGTTCCGAGGCAGCGCAAGCTGAGCCTTTAGAACTACGGCAATCACGCCGATGAA
>JAYSTZ010000450.1:0-1503 GCA_043719365.1 Verrucomicrobiaceae bacterium
GCGCTGGTTCCTCGGGCATCAGTTTGCCGACGCGCATCATTGGAATCAGTCTTTCACATTCCGCCTGACCCGCCCCGTGAGCCGACAGCGATTGCTCGACGCAATTGGCGTGGTTCTCCACGCGCATCCGGTGTTTCGCCTTCGTTTCGATGAACAAGGGCGGCAATCATTCGGTGAAGTTCCGCGCGCGGAAGTCGTCGAGGCCGCAGATGCCGCATCCGTGCAGGCTTCGCTCAGTCTCACGGGGCCGCTCGTCCGGTTTGCACTGCTCGATTCGGAGACGCTTCTCATTGCGATTCACCATCTCATCGTGGATGGAGTGTCATGGCGCATCCTGCTCGAAGATCTCGACTGCGCGTTGCGCGGCGAGCGGCTTCCCTCCGCGACCACCGGCTTTCACACATGGGCCGCCGCATTGCCCGCTGCTCTCGAAGGAGCCGAGTGTGAGCGCGAGTTCTGGCTCGACGTCGCGCAGGCTGAAACTCCAACGCTTCCCGTGGATCATCAGCGAGGTGAAAACACGGAAGCATCCTCGGACACATTCGTGTTTCGCTTTTCCGCCGACGAGACGACGCAGTTGCTTCACAAATTGCCCGCCGGATTTCGCACGCACGAACTGCTCCTCTCAGGACTCGCCGATGCACTGCGAAAGTGGACTGGAAGCAAGGAAGTCACCATTGAAACCGAAGGACACGGTCGCGAGGAAAGTTCGCTCAAGGAGCTTGCAGGGTTTTCCGGCGCGTATGATCTTTCACGGACGATCGGCTGGTTCACGACGATTTTTCCGCTCCGGCTTCGCAGTGGTAATACTCCCGACGACACGCTTTCTGACACCACGCGGGAGCTGCGAAACGTGCCGCACCACGGCTTTGGATATTCACTGCTCCGTCATCTCGGCCCTGATGGAGCGTCGCTCGTAAGTCGAGCCGAGGTGCTTTTCAATTACCTTGGCCAATTCGATCACACCGTCGCCGGGTTGCAGCACTATACTTTCTCGAATGCCGGAACAGGACCGTGGCACGCGCCCGCAACGCGCCGGACTCACGTGCTCGAACTCAACGCGCTGGTCATCAACGACGCCCTCGAAGTTCGGTTTGCTTACAGCACCAATCTCCACAGCGCAGAAACCATTGAGGCGCTCGCGGTTCATTTTGCATCTACTGTTCGCACGCTTGTTGCGCGCAAATATCCGCTGGCCCGCCTGAGTGCCGAAGCTACCGAAGCGTTGGTAACGAACCATTCGAAGCTGGAAGACATTTATCCGCTCTCGCCGATGCAACGCCTGTTCCTCGCGGTCGAGACAGCGCGGCCCGGAAGCGGTTCGGATCAATGGCATTGCCGGTTGCTCGGCCCGATCAATCCAGAGTCGCTTCTCGCTGCGTGGAAGCAAGTCGCTGTTCGGCACCCTGCGCTGCGGAGCGGCTACATTAGCGAAGGCGCGGAGCCTCACCAGTTCGTGCTGAACGAAGCTCTGCCTGTCGTGCATTTCGAGGACCTGACCGC
>JAYSTZ010000046.1:0-2101 GCA_043719365.1 Verrucomicrobiaceae bacterium
GACATGATTCGCTACGTCTGGTTCCTCGACGGCAAGACACTCACCGAGGCCGACACCATCAACATCCGCCACGGCGAAACCGTCCGCTTTCGCATGATCAACGAAACCATGATGCACCACCCGATGCACCTGCACGGCCACTTCTTCCGCGTGCTGAATGGCGCAGGCGACTACTCGCCGCTCAAGCACACCGTGGACGTGCCCCCGATGGGTGAGCAGACCATCGAGTTCGACGCCAACGAGGAGCGCGACTGGATGTTTCACTGCCACATCCTCTACCACGCAAAAGTCGGCATGGCCCGCGTCGTCCACTACGAAGGCTCGCCGCCAAACCCGCACCGCGCGCAGATGGACAAAACCGAGCACGACCCGATTTTCCTATGGGGCGAAGTCAGCGCGATGAGCCACATGACATTTGGCTTCGTCACCGCGCAAAACAACCGCAACGGCCTCGAAGCGGCGTGGCAGGTCGGCTGGGGCAAAGTGGACGCGACCGACTACGAACTCGAACTCACCTACGACCGCTACGTGACGACCTTCCTCAGCGTCTTCGCCGGTGCGGCGCTCACCAACGAAGAGAACGGCGACCGGGGCATCGTCGGTGCCCGCTACTTGCTCCCCGGCAGCATCGCCTCAAGCGTGTGGGTGGATACAAACGGCGACTTCCGCTTCGGCCTCGGAAAGAGCCTCCAACTCACGAGCCGCCTCTCGATTTTCGGCGCAGCGGAATACGACACGCGCACCAAATGGGAGACGCGCGCCGGGGCCGAGTTCACGGTGAACAAGCAAGTCTCCCTCATCGGCCAGTGGCATTCGGATTTCGGTATCGGCGGCGGCGTTAGCATTCGATTCTGATTATTCCGCGCCTTTACAGGGCCAGGACCCCGGCGGGTGACGATATGCCTCTTGCACATGTGTGATCCCGACAAATCCAGCCAGCGCATGCTGGAAGCGCTCTCTGCGTCGCAGATGTATCGCGACTACGAGCGCGCCTTCACCGAAGGCACGGGCCTCCCGCTGCGGCTGCAAGGGCCGAACCTGCTCCATGTCGTCCGCTATGCGAAAAAGCAGGAAAATCCATTCTGCGCCCTCATGGCGAAAACCGACGAGAGCTGCACGCCAGGGAGCGCGCAGTGCTACGCCTTGCAATGCAGGCTGGAGGAAGAGGCGCACTTTGTGCCGAGGACTCTCAAGTCCTTCACGGGGTTGTGCGAAACCGCCGTGCCCGTGCGAGTCGGCGGGAACGTGATCGCGTTTCTCCACACCGGACAGGTCTTGCTGCATCGGCCCGACAAAGTGCGGTTCAGACAAATCGCGGCGACACTCAACAAGTGGGGCGCGAAGGTTGATTTGGAAAAGCTGGAGGGATTGTATTTCAACACGCGAGTCCTCGCGCAGAAGCAATACGAGGCGCTCATCCGGTTGCTGAGTGCCTTCTCCGTGCAACTCGCTTCCCGCAGCCGCGACCTTTTCTTGCAGGCGCAGCAACAGGATTCGCCGGCCATCACGCAAGCGCGCAGCTTCATCGCGGAGCACGCAGACGAAGCTCTGTCGCTCGCCGCCGTCGCACACGTCGTGAACATGAGCGCGACCTATTTCAGCGAAAAGTTCAAGGAGGGCTCGGGAATCACCTTTGTTGATTACGTGGCGCGCACGCGGGTCGGGAATGCTCGCAATCTTTTGCTCAATCCAAACCGGCGTGTGAGTGAAGTCGCCTTTGAGGTGGGCTTTCAGTCGCTCTCGCAGTTTAACCGCGCGTTCCGGCGGATCGCCGGCGAATCGCCGCGCGACTATCGCGCCGCACTCGTCGCGACATAAATACCGACGACCAAGAAACGCGCAGTCTTTCCGAAGGGATGCGTAGCCGGATTTTCGCGGCTCTGAGACAGTCATCTTATTCAATAACTCCAACAACAAACAACAAACATGAAAACACATATCAAAACCCTCGCAGTCGCCATCCTCAGCCTCGCCTTGGTGAGCACCGGCCTTACCGCCGAGGACCACAAGGACATGAAGGATCACCTCATCTTCAAAGGCGGAAAAGTCACGATGATGATGGGCGGCAAGAGCATGGCAGTGGACAAAGAGATCGCCCTCA
>JAYSTZ010000451.1:0-1500 GCA_043719365.1 Verrucomicrobiaceae bacterium
CGTCCGTGAATCGACCGAGCCCGATGGCGGCGGTCGCTTTCAGCGCCTTCGCTTTTTCCGCTTCGTCGGCGCTAGAATAGCGGACGACTTCTTTGAGCAACGCCCATTCTTGCGAAGGCGTGAACATTTCGGCGCGGCCAACGAAGACGCGCTTTATCTCGCGCGGCGCAGGTGAAAAAGTAAGAGGCAATACGCGGTCGGACCACGTTTGCGGGAGCGTGTAGAGCACGCGCATCCCCTGCTCGCCAAACCACGAATCGTCCCACGTCTTCACCATCGCGGCGGCTTCCTTTTCGTAGAGCCCGCCTGCGACGATTGCGGCCTGGAGCTTCCTGCCGAAGTCTGCGCGGACTTCGGCGAGCGGTCGTGCTTTTTGGAAATCATACTCGACGCTCCGAATCTCATCGGTCGCGTCGATTGCTCCGAGCGGCTGTAGCAGTGCCTTTTCGCCGCGGACGACGTAAAGGAACGCATCCGCGAGGCGCACGCCTTCCTCGGTAACTTTGAGCCGGATCGAGTCACCGGCTTGTGTCACAGTGAGCGGTGCAGTGAAACCGCCGACTCCGCGATAAAAGAGCATCTTCTCGTGCTGCGCCTCGCCCTGCGGCGGAGTGATGCGGAGCGGCGTGGCGTCGGTCTCGCGGGCGGCGTAATAATGGCTGGCCTTGCCCTCTTTCTGATAAAGCCCCGCTTCTTTGAGCCCCGGCAGAAGCTCCACGCCGGTCCATTTCATCGTGTGAAAAATCCCGCCCGCCGCACCGAACTTGTTCTCCGAGATTTGCGGATACCACTCGGTGATTCGCCCTTGGTTGAACTTCACAGCGACATCCACTTTCTGCGGCTGATCGGCGTAGAAATAGATCACAGGCGTCTCCATCCGCTGCCGCGGCTCGAAGCCCCATCGCTGCGCAGTCCCCGTCTTGCTCGCAAATGCAAACGCCGGGAGCTGCACGCCCGCACGCTTGGCGGTCGGATTATTGATCGAGAAAACAAACGGCGGCAGGTCCGCCGCGATGAGCGGATTCCACGGGAGTTGCACGCCTTCCGCGCCCTGCACGGAAGTAAACGTGCCCCACTCGTGCGCGACATAGCCGTCGGTTGCAAACGATGTTTGGGCGATGAGTGCGGATGCGATTGTGGCGAGAATAAATGGCGTTTTCATGCTGCCAGACTGGCAGACGCCGCGCGCGAGGGTGTCACGACCAGATGAGCTGGATGTAAAATAATTGTCAGACGACGGAGAGGGCTTTCAGCCAAAGATGTTCGGCTCAGCCGTTGCTGTGAGCCCTGCTTTGTAGGTAGCGAGACTGATCTGTGAGTGCTTGTGAGCGGGACGCGGGGGCATTTGGATTGACTGCAATTTGTGCTCGAGGGGCGTTCTTTTTGGGCAGGCTTCGCCCCAGCACTGCTTTGAGACGAAGGCGGTGCCTAGTTTGGGTAGGCGTTTCTTTTTTTGGTTCGCGCTTGTTCTTCTCGGGCAAGTTGGGCGGCGAGGGCTTG
>JAYSTZ010000452.1:0-8372 GCA_043719365.1 Verrucomicrobiaceae bacterium
TGATGCGAATGCGATGAGACGTTTCATAGTTCTTGGTTGGTTTACGTGTTGGAAATCGGAATAGCCGCTGCGTTCAGCGGGCAGGCAGACAATCGCGTAGTGGCGAATGTAGTGAGTAAAATCGTCTGCGGAAAATGCACCGGCATCTATTGCGAATGCACATCGGTCATCTCAGACAGTTTCACGCTGACGGTCTGCTTGATCGGCATCTTGATTACATTCGCGGTGCCGTCGGGGATCTTCGCCGTGATGTTCACGAGCTGAGTCATGCTCAGCCCGCGTGGAAACGAAATCGCGGGGTCGAAATAAATGGTGCCGGTCATCGTGCTTCCGTCGAGCTTGAGTTTCATCTGACGAGCAAGACCTCCAAAATCGTCGTTGTCCTGAAGGTCTGAATTTTTACTTTGGAACACCTGCTGGGTGATTGCGGCCTCCACGGCGATCTCGAGGCAGGTCTTTCCCTCGAAGTCTGCGTTGCCGACGAGTTTATAGGTGCCGGTGACGATCAGTTTCCCGAGCCCCGGCATGGATATTTCCTGAGAGAGCGGCCATGCGTCCCCAGGCTTCAGGATCAGTCCACGGGGCGTGCGGATCATGGTTTGGTCGATGATTCGTGTGATGGATTCGACGGAGAACATTTCACGATACGGTGTGGCGACCGTCGGGTTTTGTGTGGCCAGTCTGGCGACCGTTCCTTCGGCGTCCATGACTGCTTCGACATGGCCCAGTTCGTCGAGCGTCAGGTCGAATCCCCGGCCCACCAATGCGCCGAGGGATTGTAGGGGGCCTGCTGAACCGGTGCCTTCGGGCGTCGCGGTATCGAAGCTGAATTTCTTCCCCTTCGTCTCCACCGATACGGCTGCTCGTTTGTATCGGAGCGCGACGAGCATTCCGGACCCTTTCGCTTTGTTCGCGGCGGCTGTGGATTCGAGTTCGAGCGAGGTTTGAGACTTCGTTGTCGAATCCGTCACACCGGTGGAGACGGACGACTCCTGCGTGATGGTGACTTCCTGTGTGTATCGGAAGCCATCTTTGTATCGCTGATGGATCTCCACGTTCTGCCCGAAGGCGGAGATCGCGAGGATCGCGGTTACAAGGGCGGAAAGTAAAAATCGGGTCATTGCTGTTGGCGAATTAAGCGGGTGCCGCAGGAAAAAACCAGCGGGGAAATTTGCGGACTATTGTGCCCGCAGCCGATCAAGCACCGGGCCGATGCGGGCGATGGCTGTTTCCACTTCGGCGGATGTGGTCATTTTGCCAAGACTGAAGCGCACCGTGGCCTGCGCAAGTTCCGGCGCGACGCCCATCGCGAGGAGGACATGGGAAGGCTGAATGCTCCCGACCATGCACGCAGAGCCGCTGGAGACGCAGAGCCCCGCGAGGTCGAGGCTGATATGGAGGCTCTCGCCATCAAGACCGGGAAAGCTCACGTTGAGCGTATTGGGCAGCGCGTTTTGCGCAGCACCGTTTCGCTGTGCTTCCGGCGCGAGCTCATGCACGCCCTGCCAGAGTCGCTCGCGGAGTCCACGCAGCCGCTCGCCTTCCTCCGCCATTCCATCGAGCGCGAGCGCCGCAGCCGCGGCCAGGCCGACGATGCCAGGCACATTCTCCGTGCCGGCCCGGCGGTCGCCTTCATGGCTGCCGCCAAGGGACGTGCGATCGATACTGATTCCGCCGCGTAGCCAAAGCGCGCCGACGCCTTTCGGGCCGTAAAACTTGTGCGCGGCGAGCGACACTGCGTCGAAATCGCTCGCCCCCAGCGGTGGCAGCGGCTCTTTGCCAAAAGTCTGAATCGCATCCGTGTGAAAAAGTGCGCCGTGCTTCCGGCAAATCGCGCTGAGTTCCGCGACGGGCTGCCGCACGCCGGTCTCGTTGTTCGCTGTCATGATGGAGACGATCGTCGTTTCGTCAGTCATCGCGGCCTGCAAGCGTTCCGGGTCGAGCTGTCCCGCTGCATCCACAGGCAAAATCGTGATGTGAAATCCCTCCCGCAACGCGAGCCACTCAAACGCATGCAGCACGGCATGATGCTCGGTCGCGCAGGTGATGACATGCTTGCCTTTTCCCGCCACAGCGCGATGCCGGGCGAGTCCGAGAATCGCGAGATTGTCTGCCTCGGTCCCGCCGCCTGTGAAAATGATCTCGTGGGATTTTGCACCCAGCAGTTGCGCGACCCGATCTCGGGAATCGTCAATCGCGGCCCGCGTCTTGCGTCCCGCGGCATGAATGGATGACGGGTTGCCGTGAAATTCCTCCAGATAAGGGCGCATCGCAGCGACGACCAACGGGGAAACCGGTGTCGTCGCGTTGTAGTCGAAGTAGATCATCGAAACGATGAATGAAGCATGACGAAACCCTGCGCGGAAGCGCTTCGCCAAGATTCATTCACCACGGAAAACCGCACTTTAGGCGGCTTTCGTGCCCTGCTGCTTGTGGCCGAGGAGCCGGAGCGTCTGCTGTAGCGTTTCCACATCGAGCGGCTTTTTCAAGACAGTGACCGGGCCGTGCTTGAGAATGTTGTCGAGCATGTGGCTGTCGGGATATCCGGTGATGATGACGATCGGGAGTTCCGGCTGAATTTCTTTCGCCTGTTTGTAAACCTCGTCTCCGGTGAAATCCGGTAGTTGAAGGTCGAGGAAGCAAAGGTCAAACTTCTGTTTTTGGAGCGCGGTAATCGCTTCACGCCCAGTGCCTACGACGATTCGGCTGAATCCCTGTTTCTTCAGGAAAAGCTTGAACATACTCTGGAGCCCGGTGTCGTCATCGACCACGAGCACGGTGGGCTGACCCTGCTCCTCAGAATGAAGCACGTCGCGGTCGATCGCATCTTTTTTCACCCTCCATCGTCCGCCGATTTGAATCGCCGGAAGTTGCCCCCGCTGAACGAGATAATAGACCGTCGGCAACGGGATGCGGAGATACTCGGCCGTTTCCTTGACGGTCATCAAATTGTGCGCGGACGGAGCCGTTGCGGATTTTCGCGCTGGGCGTGGCTGCACCGGTACCACTTCTGGTTGCGGTTTCTCGTCTGAAGCGTCAGATTTCTTCTTCAAAATTTTTGTGTTGGTTGGATAATTTAAACGACGATTACCCCTATGGGCTGGGCTTAAGCGTTGTCCTAATGGTTGGTCAAAAGGCACTACTTTCAGGATTCCTCGTACTATAATTCCCATATCTACGCAAGGCCTTTCTCTGAATCTCTCTGCATCTGTTCTAGGGGATTTCCGGTGCCCGTAGTGGTCAGTGGTCAGGGTCGGTATTCAGTCTGAACGCGCACGGTCAATGGTCAGGCTGAATACGGGTAGTGACCACCAACCGCTGCCCCCTCCTGAGTAACACCTTGCAAAGGTCAGACGTAGAGAATTTTACGAATCCACACTTTCTCAGGGTCTGGCGTCTTTTTTCTGCCCATCATTTTTCTGCCAAAATGGCGTCGCTCATTTTGGCAGAAAAATGTTTGGCAAAAAAAGGGCTCCAGAAGATTGCGATATTTCCTTCGTGTTATTCCCTGCTCCTTCCGCCCCGGTCTTTTGCTGCCCCTGACTCCTGACTCCTGAGCCTTGACCGCTCACGCGACCTTTCCGGATTTGCGCCAGCGATACAGAGTCGAGACATTGACGCCGAGTTGCGCGCTGACCCATGAGTAATTGTCACCGCTTTCCTCCAGAAGTTTCCTTGCGAGTGCTAGCTTTTGCCTGCCGCTCGGAATGAATCCGCCGGATGCGCCATACGATGGCGCGGCGGGCGGCATTGCGGCAGGGAGCTGTACGATCGGCGCCGGACTTTCCCACCACTGGGCGCGTAGGACGGGGCCGTCAAAAAGGATGACCATCCGGTCGATGGCGCTCTTCAGTTCGCGAGCGTTGCCCGGCCAGTCGTAGGTCTGGAATTTCGCAATGAGTTCGGGCTCGATGCGGTCGAAGTGTTTCCCGAATCGCTCGCACGAGCCGTCGAGGAACGCGCGTGCGAAAATAGGGATGTCGTCGAGCCGCTGCTTGAGCGGCGGGATGCGTAAGGTGACCTCCGCGAGCCGGTAAAAAAGATCGGCTCGAAACGCGCCTTTTCCGATCTCTTCTTCGAGGTTTCGATTGGTCGCCGAGAGAACGCGGACGCGCACATCGTATTCCTTCGTGCCGCCCACGCGCCGTGCTTTCCGGGTTTCCAGAAAACGAAGCATCTTCGGCTGGAGCGAAACATCCATCTCGCCGATTTCGTCGAGAAACAGAGTGCCTCCGGAAGCCTGCTCCACAAGCCCGACCTTGTCCTTTATCGCTCCGCTGAATGCACCTTTTTCCGATCCAAACAGCTCCGATTCCAGCAAGTCCTTGGGGATGGCCGCACAGTTCAGCGCGACGAACGGCCCGCCGCCGCCGGATTCGTGCAGCGCCTGGGCCACACGCTCCTTGCCTGCGCCGCTCTCACCGAGAACAAGTACTGTTGCACCAGTGGGGCCGATGCGCTCGACCGTCTGCCGCAGCGAACGCATTGCCGACGAGTCGCCGAGCAGGATTTCGCCGGTACTGGACTTCGGGCCGGTGCCATAAAGTTGCAGCCAGAGCTTTTGCGAAGCGTCGGCTTTTTCAAAGGACTCGTCCCATCGCTCGTCGTCGTCCTTGAGATCCAAAACGTCCTGCGCGCCGTCCAGAGTCGCGTTCACAATCTCCGCGGTGGAAAGTTTTGCGCCCACGGCGATGAAAACCCGGTGTGCGTTCCAGATTTGCGCCCGGAATTGCGGCCAGTCGGGCTGTTTTAGCGCGCCGATGGACACAATGAGGATTTCCGACGACGAGGAAAGGTCGAGCGTAGGCACCTCCCCGGTGGAGAGCTTGAAAGGAATTCCGTTCCCAACGAGACGCGCTGAGATCGCGTCGTGTGGCTTTCCAGGACAGAGAATAATCATAACGGTGAAACAAATTGCACGGTCGTCCCATTGCAGATGCAATGCCATCCTGCGCCACGGATTTACCAACACGAACGGCTCGCTTCCCGACTACCCGAGAAGTCCTGCCCTCATCACCTCAATCGGCGCAGGCCTGGCGAACCAACGCTCAAACGCGAGAGCTCCTTGGTGGAGCAGCATCGCCAGTCCGTTTGCTCCGCGTGCTCCCGCTTCATCGGCGGCGCGGAGGAGAGGCGTGCGGTGCCCAACGTAGATCGTATCATACACAAGATGCCGCGCGCAGAGCTGCGCGGAAGCAATGGGTGAAAGGTCGTCGGCTTTCATGCCCACGGCGGTGCAGTTCACGATCAGATCGACTGCGGAGAGATCTGTCGTGGTGAAAATCTTCTCCCGTGGATAAAACGCCGCGATTTCCGCTGCGAGCGGCGGGAGCTTCGAAACAGTGCGATTTGCAAGCTGGAGTCCGGCGCATTGTTCCGCGGCACATTGCATCGCTACTGCGCGTCCGGCTCCACCCCCGGCTCCGAGGACGAGGACTCGTAGTTCATTCAGCTTCACTCCGAACGATTCCTGGACCGCTCGTGAAAAACCTCCGCCGTCCGTGCTCGTGCCAGCGGTGGTGCCGTCGGGTTGCACGATGACGGTATTCACTCCGCCCGCGCGCCGGGCTGTTTCGTCGGGTTGCGCCACCGCGGCGAGGACGGTGGCTTTGTGCGGGATGGTGCAGTTAATGCCGATAAACCCGGCCTGCGGGAGCAAACGCAGGCATTCTTCGACCTCGCCCGGCAGAATGTGTAGCCGCGTGTAGGCCGCATCGATTCCCGCTGCGACGAGCGCAGGATTGTGCATCTGCGGCGATTTGGAATGCGCCACAGGATCGCCAATCACCGCGAGTCTCAGCGCCGGGACGCAGTCTGAGGTGGCCTCGCGCCAATGACGCAATTCGTCGAGTGTATAGACGGTCTTCACGCTGCAAACTCCGCGAGCGCCCGCTCGAACCGCTGCAAGACGCGGTCGCGTCCGAGCACTTCGAGGGTGTGGTAAAGGCTCGCGCCAACGGTGCGGCCCGTCGCTGCGACGCGGGCGGGATGGACAAATTCACCGACCTTGGCGCCCGCTGCTGTTGCGGCTGCTTTCAGTGCGACTTCGAGTTCCGCTGCGTTCCATGCGGCCGAGCGATACGCTGCGTCGAGCGCACGGAGGCGATCGATCGCGCCGGGCTTGCGCATGACTTTTTCCACGGCCTCCGGGTCAAATGTGACGGCCTCGGTGAAGAAATAATCCACCCATGATGGGGCGTCAGTGAGGCGCTTCAGTCGCTCTTTTACTAGTCCGAGCACCGGAAGCAGCGTCTCGCGCGTCGTGGCGATGTTCGCTTTGGCCAGTATCGGCTCCACCAAGACTGCAAGCTGCTCCACGGGCATCTTGAGGATATACTGCTGGTTCATCCATTCGCACTTCGCGATGTCAAAAACTGCGGCCTTCCGGTGAATCGCGGCCACGTCGAAGAGGCTCACGATTTCCGCAATCGGCATCACTTCCTGTTCCGTCTTCGGGTTCCAGCCGAGCAGGCTGAGGAAATTGACCACGGCTTCCGCGACGAAGCCGTTTTCTTCGTACCATCCGACGGCGCTACCGGTATCGCGCTTGCTCATTTTGGAGCCATCAGGATTCAAAATGAGCGGGATGTGTCCGTAGCGCGGCGGCTGGACGCCGAGCGCCTCGAAAAGCTGGAGATGCTTCGGCGTATTCGAGAGATGGTCGTCGCCGCGAATCACATGGGTGATGCGCATCTCGATGTCATCGACCACATTGACAAAGTGGAAAATCCACCCGCCGTCCGAGCGTCGGATTGTCATGTCGGGGTGCGTCTCCACGTGGGCCATATCCACCTCGACGCGTCCGCAAACGAGGTCGTCCATGACGATTTTCTTGCGTGCAAATTTGAACCGCCACGCCCCGCCGTCCTCGTAAACATGACCGGCCGCGCGGAGTTGCTCAAAATAGCGGAGATACACGTCTTCGCGCTGGCTCTGGAAATACGGACCGTGAGCGCCGCCCATCTCTGGACCCTCGTCCCAGTCGAGCCCCATCCAGCGCATCCCGTCGAAGATCGCCTTCATCGCCTCGTCGGAATTGCGTGCCTTATCGGTGTCCTCGATTCGCAGGACAAATACGCCGCCGGTATGGCGGGCGTAGAGCCAGTTGAACAACGCAGTACGAGCCCCTCCGACGTGTAGGTATCCGGTCGGCGATGGCGCAAATCTCACTCTCACTTGGTCTGACATAAGACCGCCATCCTTGCAGGAGCAAAGCGGCGGGGGGAAGAGAGAACTGCGCCTTCTTCAGCGGACTTTACTGCGCGACCGTTGTGCGGATTCGCAGGAATTGCCTGCCCGCGCCGGTAGCCGGTGCGGCGGTGCGCCATGTTTGGGTGAACGTGCCATCCAGATTGTCGGTGCTGGTCACCAGCACAACGCTCGGTGAGCTTCCCCAGACGCTGAGGTTGTCGCTTGTTTCCACAACCGTCGCGAGGTCAGCCGCCGGGCGATAGCGGAACGTGATAGCGAGATACGTCTGCCCGCCGTCGGCGATGAGTTGGCCAACGGGGAACGCGGCGTTGTTGCGCACGAGTGGGTTCAACGAGAGCGCGTATTCGAGGGCGTTGAATATGCCGTCGCCGTCGTCGTCTCCACCGGCTGAAAGCATCCCGCCGTGGCCGTTGCTCCATTGAGCGAAGGTCATTTGCGCGGCGGTTTGCGCGGGACTTCCGCCATTGTCTGCGCTGGCGATCCAGTTGGCCGGAAGATTGTGGTCGGTGTTTGGCGCAGGCGTTTTCAGGACGAGCGAAGGGCCGTTTCCATCCGGTGCAGTCGGCCACGGCGCGATGTCGTCGTACGTCATGCTAAAGATCGTCGTTGTAATATTGTTCGTCGTGAGCGTGAGGCTGAGCAGCTCGCCGCCGTTGCTGAGACCGGTTTGATTTGTGCCATCAAATCCAAACGTCCCGGCAACTGCGCGGCCTGTGCCGTAGCGGGCCTCGAACGCCGCCACATTCTTCACGATCACGCACCGGGCTCCGGGCGCGAGTGTGTAGCCGCCGGGGAAGTCGAACAGCGCGCCGCCAGCGAGGTGTGCGCCGGTGAAATCGACGGTCGTCGGCCCGACGTTCATGAGCTCGATAAACTCAAACGCATCGGGGTCGGTGCTCACTGCCGTTTCGCTCGGTCGGGTCGGCGGCGCGGGGTGGTAGTGCAGCTCGCTGATGACGACGTTCGCGGCGCTCAGCGGCTGCGAACCTACTGTAAAATATGTGCTGTTCACGCCGCTCCATTCCAGCGCCGCTGTGCGCGCGCGCGTGCGGACGGGGCCGGAGCTGTTGAGCACGATTCCACTTGCTGCACCCGATTTCACAACCTCCACGCGCGCATCGAAACTGAGATCGTCTTCGGTTGCGGACGACTTGTGAACC
>JAYSTZ010000453.1:0-3485 GCA_043719365.1 Verrucomicrobiaceae bacterium
CGACTTCACGACGCTTCATGACACTCCGGTTACGCGACTCACGATTAACAGTTGCCGGGTAAACGATCTTGAATTTCTCGCTGGGCTAAAGCTCAGCAAACTCGAAGTGTTTGGAACGGGCTCATTTCCAAAAACCGGCAACGCCTTGCGCGGGATGCCTCTGGAGAAGGTTCAAATCCAAGGGGGCGGGTTTGATCTTTCCGTCCTCGCTGAGAGCCCCATCACCGATCTCGCCATCCACCAATGGCAGTTTGGCAGCCTCAAAGGCATCGAAGGATTGCGCCTCCGTCAGCTACGAATTGACGACAGCAAAATCGTGGACCTCGCACCCCTCGCCGGGATGCCCCTCGAATTCCTCAACGCCGGGCGCACCGGCATCAGGGACCTTTCCCCCATCGCCAAAGCCCCGCTGAAAGATCTCCACATCCTAGGTTGCAAAGCTTCGCTCGACCTCGGCGTGCTGCGCGAGTGCCGCACGTTGAAGTCCATCATCCTCGAACCGCACCACCGCAACATCGAAGCCCTGCGCGCCCTGCCAAATCTCCAGCGAATCTCTTACGAGTGGGACGGCCCGGCTGGACGCCCGAAGCACACCGCCGCCGAATTCTGGGCCGCATGGGACGCTGAGCAGCCGGCAGGGAAGAAGTAAACGCGCTCGGTGTTCGAGAGAACTTTGTGGGCGAAAACCTCCAACTCCCAAGTGACAGGCTGGTGCAAAGCAGGTATTACTTTTTGCCATGATGAATACAGGAACATGGCTGGAGCTGGCGGGGCGCGAGGTAGCGCTGGCGGGGAATTGCTCGCTGGGGCGGAGTAGCTCGAACAGCGTGGTGATCGCGGATGCGAAGGCTTCACGGCATCACGCGACGATTCATTTGCAGGACGAGGGCGAGTTTTGGCTGATTGATCTCGGGAGCATCAATGGCACTGCGCTGAACGATCGCCGGGTGGTGCGACCTGTGCGCCTGCGGGATGGGGATCGCGTGGTGATCGCGGAGACGGCGCTCATTTTCCGCCAAGGCGAAGCAGACATCGAAGCCTCGCTGGCCGGTGAGACAATGGTGACGCTAGCGGAGGTGCGAAATGAAGCACGGTGGCTGCTCGTGGCGGACATCGAGGACTTTACTCCGATGAGCCAGCGACTCGCGCCGGAGGAACTGGCGACGCTCGTAGGGCAGTGGGTGCGCGCAGGCCGCGAAATCGTGGAGCGGCACGGCGGGATGATGAATAAATATCTCGGGGATGGCTACCTCGCCTGCTGGCGTGGTGCGGATACGGCAAGCATCGCGGGGGCGGTGGCGGCTTTTCGGGAACTGAGGGCTGCGGGCAAGCCGAAGTTTCGCGTGGTGGTGCATTACGGCATGGTGTCGATCGGCGGCGCGGCGAGCCACGGCGAGGAGTGCCTGATGGGGCCGGAGGTGAATTTCGTTTTTCGCGTGGAGAAGGCGGCGGGCGATGCCGGGGCTGCGTTTTGTTTCACCGCCGCCGCACGCGAGCAACTCGCGCCGCATCTCGCGCTGGTAGCACTGGCGGGTGGCCATGCGATGAAGGGCTTTGCGGGAGAGCATGAGCTTTTCGGGCTGTGAACTTGTTGGCGCGATTTCCTCCGGGAAATTGGGACTCTGGCGACATGAAGGCTGATGAACGGATTGAAGCGTGCCTAAAAAGAATAACCATATGCACAATCCGCCGGGTGCTGGAAACCGCCACGGAGGTCATCGGAATCATCACGATGATTCTGGCACTCTTCCAACCAAAGGGAGGTGGGAAGGGCAGTTTGTCATGGTTCGCTCGAGTTTGTTGCCTTGGCAATCTGCGCAATCTGCGCAATCTGCGGGTCTGAAATGGACCTTTCTCGCCTTGCTGACATTTTTCCGCCGGAGCGGCTGCTGACTTCGGCGGCGCATCTCTCGGCTTATGAAAGTGACGCACTGACGGCGTTTCATTCGCGGCCTGTGGCTGTGGTGGTGCCGGAGTCGGGCGATGAGGTGATTGCGGCGGTGCGGCTTTGCCGGGAACTCGGGATGCCGTTTGTGGCACGCGGTTCGGGGACGAGCCTGAGCGGCGGTTCGCTGCCCGTCGCGGGTGGAATCGTCATCGCGCTGAATCGACTGAATCGCATTCTGAAGCTCGATGCAACGGAACGAATCGCAGTGGTGGAACCGGGCGTGGTGAATACGCAAGTGACGCTGGCGGCGCAGCCATACGGGCTGCATTACGCGCCCGATCCGTCCTCGCAAACGATCTGCACGATCGGCGGAAATGTCGCGTTTAACAGCGGCGGTGCGCATTGCCTGAAATACGGGATGACGAGCAATCACGTGCTGGGAATCAAGGCGGTGTTGGCGACCGGAGAAGTCGTGGAATTTGGCGGCGCGAGTCGCGAGTCGATTGGGCCGGACTACACGGGGCTGTTCGTCGGGAGCGAAGGCCTGTTCGGTATCGCGCTGGAAATCACGCTGCAACTTCTGCCGCGCGCGGAGTGCTTCCACACTGTGCTCGCGGGCTATCGCACGCTGGAGGAGGCGGGCGATGCGGTGAGCGCCGTGGTGGCGAGCGGGCTCTTGCCGGGCGCGTTGGAAATCATGGATGCGCTGGCGATTCAGGCGGCGGAGGCTGCGGTGCAATCGGGGTACCCGAAAGGATGCGAGGCTGTGCTCATCGTCGAGCTGGAAGGGCCGCGCGAAAAGGTCGCCGCGGAGCGTCCCGCGCTGGATGCGCTGCTCGCGGCGAGCAAGCCGATCGAGAGTCGCGTGGCTGCGAATGCGGCGGAGCGGGCAAAGATTTGGAAGGGCCGCAAGTCGGCGTTCAGCGCAGTGGGAAGGCTGTCGCCGGACTTCATCGTGCAGGACGGCGTGGTCCCGCGCCAGCGCCTCGGCGAAGCGCTGCGGCGCATCAGCGAAATGTCGCGCGAGGCCGGCATCCGCGTGGCAAATGTCTTCCACGCGGGCGACGGCAATTTGCACCCGCTCATCCTCTACGATGGCCGTGAATCCGGCGCGCTGGAGCGGGCCGAGGAACTCGCCGGACGCATCCTGAAAATGTGTGTCGCGATGGGCGGCTCGCTGACCGGCGAACACGGCATCGGAGTGGAGAAACGCGCGTATTTGCCGGACATGTTTTCGGCGGACGAGATCGCGCTGATGCACCGTATCCGTGCGGCGTTCGACCCGCTCGGCATCGCAAATCCCGGCAAGATGTTCCCCGGCGGAGACGCACCCGCGCTCGTGCAACACGGCCTGCACCCACTGGAAAAAAGCGGCGCACTTTCCCGGGAGTAGGAAGCCTAAAAGCGCGGTTTCCGAAAGATGGTATGAGTCCCATCTACTCACGTGCGAGTCTCTGTTACTCCGCGGCGGGTGGCAGCGGCTCATCCAGCAGTCTCCATTACTCAACCCAGAGTATCAGCGGTAACCCGCTGAGTATTGCGTTACTCGCTGTTGAGTCGCGTCACCTGATGTGCGGCTTTCGCCGCGTTAAAATAC
>JAYSTZ010000454.1:0-8349 GCA_043719365.1 Verrucomicrobiaceae bacterium
CTTCGCGGAAGCCGCTACCAACACCCGCCTCGATGAAAACTCGCATCCTTACACTCGCAATCGCCACATCCATTCTACCTATGTCTTTCGCACAAGACCCCGCCAAGCCCGCAGCAGCAGCACCCGCAGCAGCGCCAGCCGGCGACCCACTCGCCGCAGTGCCTATGGACCTTGTGCGAAAGACATAGGTAGAATGGATGTGGCGATTGCGAGTGTAAGGATGCGAGTTTTCATCGAGGCGGGTGTTGGTAGCGGCTTCCGCGAAGTGGTCAAAGCGAATCGTGGAAAATTTCAAATCCCGAGGTCTTTCACGACCGTGCAGAGAAAGACTTTGCCCGGATACACGTTGCGGTATTTGGTAATCTCCGCCTTGTTGAGCAGGGTGAAGCCGTATCGCTCGAAAAGCGCCGAGCCTCGTCGGCTTTCAAATGAAACAATTTGCCCGAAGACGCGGGATTCGCCGTGCGAACGCAGGAAGTCGAAGTAACGCCCGGTCAATTCCAGAATGGTGCGCAGGCTGCGGGCATCGGGCATCACGTTGAAGTGGAAATGCGGGATGTGGCGCGGGGCGGCGGGAATCTCGCGCCACGCCTGCATCAGAATCCAGCGCACGAATTTGCGTGATGCTTCGTTGTAGCCGCCGAATCGCGCGATGCCTTTGGCGAGAAGGCTGAGGTTATTAAAAGCGCTGAAGAATTGCTGACGAAATGGCCGTCGGGACCCCAGCAGGTAGCCGCGCACGACGCCGTCCTTTTCCACAACAAACGCGGACTCCGGCTCTGCGTCGGTGTAATAGCGGGTGAGGTAGTTTGCGAAGAGTTCACGGTCCTCGAATACGGGATCGATTGGCTCGCCGAGAAAGCCGGTGTCGCAGCACAGTTGCCGCACGGCCTCGCGGTCGGAGCCTCGAAACTGCCGGATGTGGATGCCCGCTTTCATCGCTGGCGGTATTCGTGGATGACTTCGCGATACACGTCAAACAGCCGCGCCATCACGGAGTGCCAGGAAAACTCCGCAATGACGGCTTCGCGGGCCGATTTCCCAAGCGCGGGGAGATTGTGACGAAAGGCGGATTTGATCGCATTTGCAAACGCAGCCGGGGTGGCTTCGCGTGCCCAGAAGTCCTGCGTGTGGCGCACGATGCGGTCCATCGCGGTCCCGCGAATGCCCACAACCGGGAGCCCGCAGGCTTGCGCTTCCAGCGTCACGAGCCCGAATGTCTCCTGCACGCCGGGATGCACAAACACGTCCGCAGCGTGGAAGAGCCGGAGCAGTTCGTCGTGGCTGTCGAGAAACGGAAGCCAAGTCACCGCGCCCGTCTCGTCGCGAAGTCGCTCCACCGCGTCGCGCTGCAATCCTTCGCCGGTAATCACGAGGGAATATCCCGATAATTGCCGGAATGCGTCGCACAGAAGCCGCGTGTTTTTCTCCGCCGCAAGACGCCCGACGGAGAGCAGGACGCGGGCGTTTTCCGGAATGCCAAGCGCCGCACGGGCAGCGACGCGGTCGCCCGGATGGAAGTGCTGCGGCTCCACGCCGAGATCCACGAGTGCTGTATTGTGAATGCCCCAACTCTCCAGAACCTTCGCAATCTCAGGAGATGCAACGAGCGTTCGTGAATAACGACGATACAACCTCCGACTATATCGGGCGGCCAGCGAGACGAAGAGCCCGGCCACAGTCGTCCCGAGCAAGCGCTCCACCGGGCGCACTTCCGATTCCGCGAAGTGCGAGTGGTAAAACGACACGCTCGGAATCCCCAGCGCCGCCGAGTGTCGCGCGACGGCAAAGCCGACTTGATACGGGTCGCCATTCTCCACGATGTCCGGTTTTTCCGCGGAAAGGATGCGCTCGATTTCGCCAAGTCTCAGCAGCGCGCGATACTGTGTCACCCGCGATATTTGCGGACTCGCAATCGTGTAAACGCGCGCCGAATCGTCGCCGGAAACAGTGTCGTGCTCGCCGGGAATAATGAGCACATGCTGCCCGCCGGATGCCCTCAGCGCGCGAACTTTCTCCGCGATGTATCGCCGCACACCCCCGCTGACAGGGGACCAGAATTGGGTGACGTCGCAGACTTTCAGAGCTGCGCCCTTTAGTGAATGCCGATGTCGGCAAGATAGCGCTCCGCATCCAGAGCCGCTGCGCAGCCCTGGCCGCTGGCGGTGATTGCCTGACGATAGCGATGGTCGCTCACGTCGCCCGCCGCAAAGACGCCGGGGACATTGGTCGCCGTGCTGCCGGGCTTTTGCAAAAGGTAGCCGTTTTCATCGAGGTCGAGGACGCCTTTGAACGGCGCAGTGTTCGGCGTGTGTCCGATGGCGACGAACACGCACTTTAGCTCGATCTCGCTCTCCACGCCGGTCACGAGGTTTTTCACCTTCACACCGTTCACATGATTGTCGGCGTCCGAGAGGTATTCCGTGATCGCGGAGTTCCAAACCGGCTCGACGTTCGGATTATCCAAGACTCGCTGCACCATTACTTTCGATGCACGCAGGCTGTCGCGGCGATGGATGAGATACACTTTGCTTGCGAAGCGGGTGAGGAACGTCGCCTCCTCCGCCGCCGAGTCACCGCCGCCGACTACGCAGACGGGCACGTTCCGATAAAAGGCTCCATCGCACGTCGCGCAACTCGTCAGCCCGTGGCCACGCAACTCGCGTTCGCGGTCGATGCCGAGCCACTTCGCGCTCGCACCGCTGGCGATAATGAGGGCACCCGTATCCATCCATTTCCCCTCCACTTCGATGCTCACGTGGCCGTCGCCACGCTTGAGTCCCGTGCACTCGGAATACGCGAACCGTGCGCCAAAACGCTCGGCCTGCGCCTTCATGCTCATGATGAGTTCAGGCCCGCTCACGCCGTCTTTAAAGCCGGGATAATTCTCCACCATCGTTGTCGTCGAAAGCTGCCCGCCGGGCTCCGCACCTTCAAGGACGAGCGGGCTCAGATTGGCGCGAGCGGCGTAAATTGCGGCGGTAAGACCGGCGCAGCCAGTCCCGAGAATGATGACTTTTTCCATAGGTGGCCATTGTGAAACCATGTCCGCGCGCCGCGGGCAAGCTTCACCTTCTCAACACGCTGCCAAAGCAGCCGAAAACACCGTGCGCACGGGGACTCCCGCAGCCTCGGCGATTGCGCGGCAGCTTTCGTATTCCGGCGAGCGCTGGATCACTTTGCCGTCTCGGAGGCCGAGCTTGATGGTCACTTCGCCATACTCGATCGCGACTTTTCGGAACTCCCGGTCGAGCTTCAGGCGCATCACTTTGTCCACGCGCAGGCCGAATGCGGTGGTCTCGGCGAAAATGATGTCGGCCATGGCTTCTATGGCGCTTTCATCACACAGGACCGAGAGCATCACGCCGGGGCGGCTTTTTTTCATCTGGATGGCGGTGTGCCATACGTCGAGCGCGCCTGCGGCGAAAAGTCGCGTCATCGCCGCGCCGAGCAGTTCGGCGGTGCAATCGTCGAGGTTGGTCTCCAGCCTCGCCACAGTATCGGTGGGATACGCGGCCATGTGGGCGGATTATGCGGTGGTGCCGAGGACGGCGCGGAGGACGTTCGGGCGTTTTGCCAGTTCGCGTGTGCCGAGTCCGTAGCCGATTTTCTCGATGGTCATCGTGGGCATGAGCCCGAAGCTCTCAGCAAACTCCGCGACAATCGCCGCGCCGGTCGGTGTAATTAGTTCGTGAGGTTCGTCTATTTGGCCGATGGCGATGCCTTTCAAAATTTCTAGCGTGGCTGGAGCGGGGACGGGAAATGTGCCGTGCGCGCATTCGACCGTTCCGTGCCCGTCGTTGAGTGCGCTGCAAACGACGCGTTCCACGCCAAGCGCCTCAATGCCGACGCAGGTGAGGACGATGTCTGCGATGCTATCGAGCGCGCCGACTTCGTGAAAGTGGACGTCGTCCGGGCTCATGCCGTGGATTTTTCCCTCGGCAACCGCGATCCGGTGAAAGATGGCGAGCGCGCGCTTTTTGACGCCCTCCGAGAGGTCGCTCGCCGTGATGAGCGTTTTGATTTCCTTGTGCGTGCGACCGTGGTCGTGGTCGTGATCATGGCTGTGCCCGTGGCCATGTTCGTGTTCGTGATCATGCTCATGGGAATGCGAGTGGCCGTCAGCATGAGTGTGCTCGTGCGCATGTTCCGCCTTGTGCTCGTGGTCATGGTCATGATCGCAGCATTCGCCGTGTTCGTGCTTGTGTTCTCCTTCGTGGGAGTGCTCGTGCGAATGAGCGTGTCCTTCCTCGTGCTTGTGCTCGTGGGAGTGTTCGTCGTGTTTATGATCGTGCCCGCAGCAGCCTTCGCCGTGGGTCGCACCTCCGTGAATGTCGAACTTCACCCCCTCGATGTCCTTCCGCTTAGCGCGGTCGTAGTGCATGTGGAAATGGCCGAGATTGAGCTTTTCGATTTCCCATTCGAGCGCGCTGGGCTTCACGCCAAGGTCGATCAAAGCGCCCACGGTCATGTCGCCGCTGATTCCGGATATGCAATCGAGATAGAGAGTCTTCATAAAGTGTCGGAGAGACTTGCGATTCCGACGGGGGAATCACAAGCGAATTGGCGGAAATTTCGCGTGGCGTTTTTTCGGCGCGACTTTGTGATTGCCCAAGAACGCGCGTCTATCGCTCATATCCAAAGGCCATCGTTCATCAATGTGCGACGGACTGCGACTGCGTTTGGCTGATTGATTCGCAACACCGAGATCGTCGCGCGGGCCGTGTCGGTGAGCGCACGCAATTCCGGACCGGCCCACACAAAATGTGCGTCCCACGAATCCACTCGCGGATGAAAAAGTCGCACCACCATCATTCCCGGATCAACGAGCCCGGCAACATTCGGGCCTTTGTAGCGGTTACAGTAAAAGCACGCCAATGCGAGGTTCTTCAACTCTGTAATCCCGCCGTGTTTTAGTGGGATGATGTGCTCCACCTCAAAAGGGATCACGGCATGGCTCTCGGGGAACCGGCAATACTCGCATCGCCCGCAAGCTCTAAGCCTCACCTCGGCGTTCATGGCCGAAGTAGGGCGACTCATTGCGCGCCGGATTTTGAGAGTGACGCGTGAGCCTTGGCCCGCAGCATCTCCAGCATTCGGCCTACATCACCGTAGTCTTCGAGCTCGCCATCCTCCGATTCCGACAACTCTCCGTCGCGCGCCTTTTCGTAGAGTTCTGCAATTCGTTGCCTGTCGGTTGGATCGAATTCCACTCCGAGCAACCAACGCGCAGCCTCCGGTGGGAGATCTCCCTTTTCGGGTCTCAACATACGGCTCAAAATGATCCCTTCTTTGCTGGCTGTTATTGTCGGCATAGCAAAGAGTATCGCAGCAGTTAGCTAGATTGCCAAGATCGGGCTTCACTTCGCCAGCACCTCATCCCAATTCCCGATGCCGATGACTGGCAGCGCGAAGCGGAATGCAGCTTCCTGAGCGGGGGTTCCGGCGGCCTTGAAGCATTCGTACATCGGGCGCGGCGTGTCGGCGGTGACCACGCTGTCTTTCTTGCGTCGCCACAAGCCGAGATTGAGTCCGCCTTCGTATTGATGATCCACGTGACGGTGTAAAATGAATGCTTCGATGCTCGGGATGCGGGCGATTTTCTCCCACGCATAGCAGTAACCAGCCGCTTGGTCGCGGTCGCCTGCTTCGTTGTCCTTGGAATGAAAACCTTGCTCGCTCAGAATAATGCTTCGTTGCTTTCCACGGTAAAGGAGTTCGGGGCGTGCGAAGAATTTGTCGAGCTGCTCCAGATTTTTGAAAGTGATGCGACCTGCGTCCGGTGATTGTGGGGCGGTTTTGTCGCGCCAAGTGCGCGGGTCGCCGAGGTCTTCGGGATACGGATGATGCGCGAGGTGCCAATCGAAATCACCGCCAGCTCTGGCCTGACGCGCGAACTCTTCGATGTAGTATTTACCCGGCATCGAGCGCCAAAGGTCCGCGTCCGGGTCGATAGTCCAGAAATGCGTGAGCGACATATAAACACGGGCCGTCGCGCTCGATTTGCGCACTGCGGAATTTGCGAGTCGCATCTGCCGGACGTAGTCTGCGACTGCTGCGTTGCGCGGCATCCGTCCGACATTGTGCCACTGCCAGTGGACGTTCACTTCGTTGCCGATGATGTAGCCGGCCACGCGGCCATGCTCGTTATTCTCCCGCGAAAACCAGTCGGCGAGAAACTCCATCGTCGCCTTCCAGAGTCGCTCGCCACGCGGAGTGACGGTGTCGAAAGCGGCGATCCCATTTACCAGCTTTTCGTCGCGCGCGGGGTGCAAAATCGCGGCGTTCATTTCGGGGCGCCCTGTCTGGTATGCAAGGACGATGAGATAGACAGAGATGCCTTCATCGCTCATCCGCTTCACATTCAGGCTGTCGAGGTAGCTCTTGCGGAACGCGTAAGTCTCGCCGTCGAGTTGCCACGTCGGATTGCCCGGCTTTTTGTCCAAATCAATGAGCGCACCGAGCGAGAGATTCACTCCCGCGTGACGCACGCCGATGGCGATGGCGTCCTCGACCATCTGCACTTGCAGTCCTTTTTTGCTGCCGGGATTTGGAAAAGGCCGCGCATCTTTAGCGCCCGCAATTTCGCTGGCGAAGCGAATGCCGCCCGCCGAAATCCGACCGAGCGCGGGGTGGGGGACCACTACCGCAAAGCCGCTCGCCGAGCGATCGTGCGCGCCATCGACCCTCGGCAGAATCACCTCTGCCTGCGCAGTTCCCCGCCAAATCACAGGCGCTTTCGCCGCAGCCGAGAGCGTCTCGTGCGCCGCGAGTTCCACGACTTCCACCGCGCCGCTCACGCCTTTCAGCGAAAGTTTCAGTTGCGTGGCATCGACACTTACCGTGGTCACGCCAATCGCGCCGCTTTCCAGCACGCCCATTCGAGCCACGGTGCAATCGCTCACTGGATCAAAGCGCAGCCGCCAGTCCTTGCCCATCGGCGGCAATACGACAGAAACTTCGTTCCAGCCCACCTCGATGCGAAAATGCACGGAGCGATCCTCTCGGTCGGTCGTCTGCGAAGCGAATACCTGACCCCAGCCCGCAGTCTCGCTTTTGATGCTCGCGGTAAAAAGAAGCGGCTCTGAAGAACTGAAATCTCCGCGTGGTCCGATGAGGAACGGATCGCCGCCGGAACCCTTAATTTTCAGACCCTCCGGCGAAGGCTCCACGCTGGCTATGTCGTGCGCGCTGCCCCATCCTTGCGCGTCGCGGACTCCCGTAAAATCCGCGATGGGCGGAGCGGCAAAGACTGACGTCGCGAGAAATAGATGAGCCAGACGGACATTGAAAAGCATGGCCCTGACAACCGGATGCCGAGAGTCATCATAGGAGGAAATCAGTAAATATGAGGTTTCTGAGGGCTTGATTCCGCTACCACAAATCGCGTTCTTCGCGGATTGTATCGACAGGTTCATGCCGAATTCATTTTTCAAAACCATTCTTGCTACTGCGAGCATCGCCTTGGGTTCCGAGTCCTTGCTGGAGCGCGTCCGGTTCAACGAGCACATTCGCCCTATTCTTTCGAACCAGTGTTTCGCGTGTCACGGTCCGGACGACAAGCATCGCGACGCGGATCTCCGGCTCGACAAACGCGAAGGCGCGCTCGCGGACCTCGGCGGCTACTCTGCCGTAGTACCGGGAAAGCCGGACGCCAGCGAGTTGGTAAAGCGCATCATCAGCGATGACCGCGATGAAGTCATGCCGCCGCCGAAGTCGAAAAAGCCGAAGCTTTCGTCTCGCGAAGTGGCACTGCTCAAAAAATGGATCGAGCAGGGCGCTGAATACGAAGGG
This sequence comes from Verrucomicrobiaceae bacterium, assembly GCA_043719365.1. GTDB lineage: Bacteria > Verrucomicrobiota > Verrucomicrobiia > Chthoniobacterales > Chthoniobacteraceae > SXWH01. The sequence goes on from JAYSTZ010000454.1 coordinate 7,795, forward strand.
CATTGGGCGTTTCTCCCTCTCCAAAAGGCAGAGCTTGATCCCGGTGCGGCAAACCCAATCGACGCATTTATTCTAAAGCGGCTCGCCGCAGAAGGGGTGAAGCCGTCCTCGGAGGCGGACGCTGCGACCCTGTGCAGGCGTCTGTTTCTCGACATCACGGGACTGCTCCCGACTCCCGAAGACGTGGACGCATTTATCAAGAAACCGGATGTCGCGAAGCTCGCAGACACGCTGCTTTCATCGCCGCACTACGGCGAGCGTTGGGGCCGGCACTGGCTGGATCAGGCACGCTATGCGGATAGCGACGGTTACGCGGTCGATGGATTTCGCGCGGTCTGGCCGTATCGAGATTGGGTGATTCGCGCGGTGAACGACGATATGCCGTTCGATCAATTCTCCATCGAGCAACTCGCAGGCGACCTGCTTCCGAATCCCACAAAGTCGCAGCTCGTCGCGACAGGTTTTCACCGTAACACGCTCATTAACGCAGAAGGAGGAAGCGATCCCGAGCAGTTCCGCATCGAAGCGGTGATGGACCGAGTGAACACGACGGGC
>JAYSTZ010000455.1:0-3481 GCA_043719365.1 Verrucomicrobiaceae bacterium
GGCTGGAAGCCCCATCCCACCCCGACAGGCAGGATGCCTGTCCTACTACACGCAGCATAATGGAAGCGCGACGCACGACGGTAGTAGGACAGCCTTCTAGGCTGTCGGAGTGGGATAGGCTTCCAGCCTGTCTAGTTTCCCCTCGTCCCTTCGCAAAGGCCACCGCAAAGGCTCCTGCTTGTCGCTCTCGACGGGCTGGAAGCCCCATCCCACCCCGACTGGCAGGATGCCTCTCCTACTACAGCAGCATTCCACATTTAATCACAGCCCTCGCGCGACGAGCAACTTTCCCAACCCCCAGCGGTTCCACGGCGTATGAGAAATATTCTACTCATCGCTTTCGCATTTGTTGCAACCGCAATCTCACGCGCGGCGGAGCCACGCAAAGTGGAACTCTCCGTGGAAGGCCTCGCGCGGACCGCACTCGTTTTCGCGCCTCCGAAGTCCAGCCAGCCTGCACCGCTGGTCTTCGGCTGGCACGGACACGGCGGCAGCGCGCTCAATGCTGCGCGCTCATTCCGCATCCACGAACTGTGGCCCGAAGCCGTCGTGATCTACGCCGACGGAGTCCCCACGACCGGGCGAACCGACCCGGAAGGCACCAAGCGCGGCTGGCAGCAAAAGTCCGACGACCTCGACGGGCGGGACCTCAAGTTCTTCGACGCCCTTCTCGCTTTCGCCCAAAAGGAATATTCGATCGACACAAAGCGCGTCTATTCCACCGGACACTCTAACGGCTCCGCTTTTACGTATGTCCTTTGGGGCGCGCGGCCCGATGTTTTTGCCGCGATTGGTTCCTCCGCAGGAGGCTTCCTCCCGCTCTACGCCGGCAAGCCCATCCCGGCACTTCATATCGCGGGAGAAAAAGACGAGATTGTCCCGTTTCGCGCACAGAGTTTTTGTATGGCGACCATGCGCCGAATCAACGGATGCAGCACAGACGCAAAGCCGTGGGGCGATACCAAGGGTGCGCTGCTATACCCGTCTGAAAAAGGAACGCCGTTCGTTTCCTACATCCACGGCGGAGCTCACGTGTATCCGCCGGAAGCATCCGAAATCATCGTTCGCTTTTTCAAAGAACACAAAAAGTAGCGCGCCGCTTTGATGGCACGTTGCATCCCGTTCCGTGCTGTCGCGTCTCCACTTTAATAATAACCTTAATTGGAATAAGTCTTGTTAAGGGAGAGTTCTTCATGTCTTTTAAAAGGTATGGCGACGCCATCCAATCACACACAAACAGCAGACGAAACGATCCACGGTCGTGGGCTGCGCATGACCGACCAACGGCGTGCAGTGTATGACGTGCTCATGGGCGAGCGCGATCACCCGACAGCCGTAGAGGTATTCACCCGCGTTCGCTCGAAGGTGCCCACCATTTCGCTCGCGACCGTTTACAACTGCCTCGACACGCTCACCGGATGCGGTCTCGTCAAGACTGTCGCCCACGAGCGCGAGCCCGCCCGCTACTGCCCCAACCTCGGCGAACATGCGCATTTTTTCTGCGAGTCCTGCGGCGCAGTGACCGACCTCCCGTTGCGCAGCCGTAAGAAGCCGGAGGACGTATGGGATATCCCAGGCGATTTCGCCATCTCGCACCACGAAGTATCGTTCAGCGGCACCTGCCCGAAATGCGCGGCCAAGCCAGCCAAGTCCAAACGCTAAAATTTTTCAAACAACATGAGTCTAGAAATTCGCAATCTTCACGCCCGCATCGCCAGCAACGGAACCGAGATCCTCAAGGGCCTCGATCTCGTCATCGAAAAGGGGAAAGTCCACGCCGTCATGGGACCAAACGGCTCGGGAAAAAGCACACTCAGCAAAGTCATCGGCGGTCACCCGGACTACGAAATCACCAAGGGTGACATCCTGCTCGACGGCACCAGCGTCGTCGGCATGGAGCCCGATGTCCGCTCGCGCGCCGGACTTTTCCTCGCGATGCAGTATCCCATGGAAATCCCCGGCGTCTCGAACGCGAACTTCATCCGCGCCGCACTGCAGGCGCGTCTGCCGGAAGGCGAAGAACTCGAAGCGACGGACTACTACGCCAATCTTTACTCCAAAATGGACAGCCTAGAGATGGATCGCAAGTTCACGGCCCGCTCGGTGAACGAAGGTTTTTCCGGCGGTGAAAAGAAGCGCAATGAGATTCTGCAAATGCTGATGCTCGCGCCGAAATATTGCATCCTCGACGAGACCGACAGCGGCCTCGACATCGACGCACTCCGCATCGTCGCTAACGGAGTGAACAGCTATCGGTCTGCGGAAGTCGGGATGCTCGTCATCACGCATTACCAGCGCCTGCTCGACTACATCGTGCCCGACATCGTCCACGTCCTCGTGAACGGCCGCATCGTCCGCCAAGGCGGAAAAGAACTCGCCCTTGAACTCGAAGAACGCGGGTATGATTTCATCCGCGAGGAAACCGCAGCCTGAATTATATGAGCACTGAACTTCTAGACGCCCCTTCCACACAGCTCGACATCGACCGCAACCGCGGCGACTTCGTCTATCCGGAACAGCATGAATTCGACGCCGGCACGGGCCTCACTCACGCGACCATCGACTACATCGCCGACGTAAAAGGCGAGCCGGATTGGATTCGCCAGTTCCGGCATAAGGCGCTCGACACCTTTCTCGCGAAGCCGATGCCGACGCATTGGGCTTCTCCGGATCTCGAGAACATCGTTTTCCAAAATATCCGCTACTATCTCGCCAACGCAAAGCGCCCTACGCGCTCGTGGGACGAGGTGCCGGACGACGTGAAGAAGACCTTCGAGCGGCTCGGCATCCCGGAGCAGGAGCGCAAGTTCCTCGCCGGAGTGGAGGCGCAGTTTGACTCCGAGGCGGTGTATTCTAACATCAAGGCAGCGGTCTCGGACCAGGGCGTGATCTTCACCGGATCGACCGAGGGACTCATCAAGCATCCCGAGCTTTTCAAGAAATGGTTCGGGAAAGTGATCCCGACCGGCGACAACAAATTCAGCGCACTCAACAGCGCCGTGTTCAGCGGCGGCTCGTTCATTTACATCCCGCCGGGAGTGAAGGTGAAACACCCGCTCCAGGCATACTTCCGCATCAATGCGGAGAATTTCGGGCAGTTCGAGCGCACGCTGATCATTGCCGATGAAGGCAGCGAGGTCATGTATATGGAAGGCTGCACCGCGCCGAAGTTTGAAACGGCAACGCTCCACAGCGCTGTCGTCGAACTCGTCGCAATGAAGGGCGCGAAGATCCAGTACGTCACCGTCCAAAACTGGTCGAACAACGTGTTCAATCTCGTGACCAAGCGCGCAATCGCCCACGAAGAAGCCGAGGTAAAATGGATCGATTGCAACATCGGCTCACGTCTCACGATGAAGTATCCCGGCGTCGTCCTCAAAGGCCGCAAGGCCCGCGGAGAGGTCATCTCCATCGCTCTCGCAGGCGACGGCCAGCATCAGGACACCGGCGCGAAAATGATCCATGCAGCCGACGAAACGAC
>JAYSTZ010000456.1:0-21924 GCA_043719365.1 Verrucomicrobiaceae bacterium
CTGCGCTTAAAACCTCTCTCCTCCACACCGGAAAGCCCGGCGTGATTGTGTTTCGCGGCGGATACCACGGGCTCGGTTTCGGCGCGCTCGCCGCCGGCGGACTGCCGTTTTTTCAAGACCCGTTCCGTCCTCAACTCGCCGACTTCGCAAGTGTTCTCCCTTTTCCAAAAACGGCCGACGACTTGGAAGCACTCCGCAGCAAACTGCCCGACGCGATTTCCTCCCGCGAGATCGGGGCCATTCTCGTGGAGCCGATCCAGGGACGCGGCGGTTGCGTCGTGCCCGCACCCGGCTTTCTGGAAACACTGCGGAAGTTTTGCGACGCGCACGGCATCCTGCTTATCGCAGACGAAATCCTCACAGGCTTCCACCGCACTGGCCTGCTGTTTGCGTGCGACCACAGTGCCATCGTTCCGGACATCATCTGCCTCGGCAAAGCACTCACCGGAGGGTTCCCGCTCAGCGCCTGCGTGGGCCGCGCTGACGTCATGGATGCTTGGCCCGAAAGCCACGGCGAGGCGCTCCACACCAGCACATTTCTCGGCCACCCTGTCGGGTGTGCAATGGCGCTCGCATCCATCAAAGCGCATTCAAACCCGGACATCGCGACTCGCGTTCGGGAAAAAAGCGCGCGCCTCCTGGCTGGACTTCGCGGCATCTCCGGAATCGGAATCGCGGACATCCGCGGTCACGGCCTCATGCTCGGGATGGAGCTCGTCAAACCCGACGGCCAACCGGATGGCGAGCGCGCGATTCGCATCATCCAGTGCGCACTACAGGCCGGGATTGTCATGCTCGCAGATTCCCCTGCGGCAAATGTGCTCAGCTTCATGCCACCTTTCACCATCACGGGCGGCGAGATCGATTTCGTAGTCGATTGGTTCGCTGGCGAAATGCGCCGCGATTAGTGGTGTTTCAACGCTAACGTCCAATATCCCTCGAACAACCGCGGATATTCGAAAGTTTTTATTAGGACGAACGTCGGAACTGAGGCAGTTTCGCGGCGTCGAATGATATTCCGTCCACGCATCCTCAGACTATTCTTACTGCTCCTCGTCGGCCTGCCATTGCGGGCGGATCTGGTCATTTCGGAGTTTGGGGCTTCGAATGATGCGGTGCTGTTTGATGGGCTCGGGCAGGCGGAGGATTGGATCGAGATTCATAATCCCACGGCAGCCGCGGTGAATCTCGCGGGTTGGAAGTTGCGCGACGCTACTACGACTTGGACGTTCCCGGCGACGACGCTTCCGGCGGGCGGCTTCATGGTCGTGATTGCTTCCGGGAGGTTGCAGCAGCCTTACACGGACCCGGCAGGGTATTTGCATACGAACTTCAAGCTCGATTCCGCGGGCGAAGTGCTTTCGTTGCTTCGCCCGGATGGCTCGGTGGCGCATGAGTTCGCCGCGCCGGTGCCGGTGCAAAAGGCGGATGTTTCCTACGGCATTTCGCAGTCGGTGACTTCGCTGACGAACTTCGATACGACGGCAAAAGTGCTGGTGCCATCCGCCGCGGTGGACCCGCTTTGGCGCAGCGCCGTGGCCTTTTCTACTACGGGCTGGACGAATGGAAACGCGGCTGCGGGATTTGGCTCGGTGGCGTTTCCCGGTGCGAGTGGAACGGTTGCTTATCGGGTGCTCACGGGGACAGTGGGCAATCAGGATTACGGCGGGACACTCGGCATGGATTTCGTAGTGAACGAGAGCGTGCTCGTGACCGAGCTGGGCTGCTTTGACAGCGGCGGAAACGGACTAGGCAGTAACATCACGGTGCAGCTTTACTCCCGGAACACGAGCGGAACTCCGACGAATTTTGCGGACGACACGCCCGGCGCAGTCCTTGCGACGACGACGTTTTTCACGACATCGCCGGGCACGCTTTTGGAGGGCAACCGCTTCAAGCCGCTCGCGGTGCCCGTGACGCTCGCGCCAGGGTCTTATACGATTGTGGCCTACGGGTACAGCGCGGCGGAGCTAAACGGAAACTCCACCGCAGGCTGGGAGACGAATAGCGGCGGCGGAAGAATTTCGTATGTCGGGACTGCGCGTTATGGCAACGCAGGCGTGTTCCCGACGAACATTGATGGCGGCCCGGCGAATCGCTACGCTGCGGGCACGTTCAAATTCGCCGGGCCAAATGATCCGTTTGTCCGCACGAACCTCCAACCCGCGATGAATGGAATCAATGCATCCGCGTTGATGCGTGTGACTTTCTCGGTCGCGACCCCGTCCGCTTACGACACGCTCTTGCTCGATTTGCCTTACAACGACGGCTGCACGGTGTGGCTCAACGGCACGCAAGTCGTCGCGCGAAATTCGCCGCCGACTCTCCTTCACAATTCCACCGCGACCGCGACTGCGACGCAGCGTGAAACGGTTCCGCTGCCTGCTTCGTTGCTTGTGAGCGGGACGAATCTGCTCGCGATTCATGGGCTGAATGCGACCTCGAGTTCGCCAGAGTTTTTCATGGGCGCGCAACTTCGTGCGGTGGACACCGATGCGGCGACGGTCCGCTATTTTCCAGTGCCGACGCCCGGCGGGCCAAACGGAACTTCCACGGTGCTTGGCTACGTCGCAGACACGACGTTCAGCCGCGACCGCGGATTTTACGAGGCACCGTTCTCGCTGACGATCACGAGCGCGACGCCCGGCGCGACGATTCGATACACGACCGATGGCTCTGCTCCGAACGAGACGTCGGGAACGATTTACACCGCGCCGATTCCCATTACGACCACGACGGTCGTCCGTGCGATGGCATACTTCGCGGGGAGGCAATCGACGAACGTGGACACGCAAACGTATCTTTTCGCGAGCGATGTCGCCGTGCAAACAAACACCCCGCCACCCGGCTACCCGGTTGGCACCTGGATGGACTACAGCAACGGCGGCGGCACTGCGGTGGACTACGGGATGGTGAGCACCGCGAGCCCCGACTACGCTGCTGCGGCGGGCAATTCGGCATACACCACAGCGCAGGCGCGGACGGCGATTGCGAACTCCATCAAAGCGCTGCCCGTCATCTCCATCGCACTTCCAGCGACAGACCTCTTCGACGCCACGAACGGCATCTACCTTCACCCCGGCGCACGAGGCGATGCTTGGGAGAGGGCGTGCTCCGTCGAGATGATCACGGCCTCGGGCACCGAGCATTTCCAGATCAATGGCGGCGTCCACATCATGGGCCTCACTTCGCGGAACCTGAACGTCTCGCCGAAGCTCAATATGATGCTGCTCTTCGGCTCCCAGTTCGGCCCGAACTGGCTGCATCACGAGTTCTTCGGTCCGGATGGTCCGACGCGATTCAAGCGCATCGCGCTGCGCAGCAACACGCGCGATTCATGGCTCGCGTCAGCTTACGGCGAGGCCACGTATCTCGCCGATGGCTTTGCAAAAGAAGCGCAACTCGACAGCGGACATCCCGCCACTCGGCATCGCTATGCGCATGTATTCATCAACGGAATGTATTGGGGCCTCTACGATCCCACCGAGCGCCCGCAGGAGCATTGGGCGGAGACCGTGCTCGGCGGCGAGAACGAGGAATACGACATCGTGAACCTTTGCTGCGGCAACCGGCTCGATGCCGGAGATTTTGTGGAATGGAACGATCTCATGGCGCAAAGCAGCTCGGGCTTTTCCTCCACGGCCGCGTATCAGCAAGTGCAGGGCAACAACGCGGACGGCACGCGCAACATCGCCTACAAGCGTCTGCTCAATGTGGACAATTTCATCGGCTTTGCGCTCAACGGATACTTCACCGCGAACGGCGACTGGCCCGGAAATTTCTTCACCGCATACGACAACGTGCAGACGCGCACGCCCGGCTGGCGCTTCATCACGTGGGACAACGACCTCGGCTTTCAGGGCTTCGATGCAAACGCAAATAAAGTCACACCGCCCGAGGGATTCAGCCACCCGTGGTGGCTCACATCGCCGGGGCAAGTCGATGTCGGACTGCGGCAAAATGCGGAGTATAAAATGCGCCTCGCCGACACCGCGTATCGCTTCTACTTCCATGAGGGCGCGTATTCCACCGCCCCCAACATCGCACGCTGGAACGCCCTCCGCGCAAAGGTCCAACCTGGACTCTACGCGGAAAGCGCACGCTGGGGAGACTATCGCGGGGCCCTGAAAACCGTGCAGGGCGCATGGACCACGCGCACTGTCACCGACGCCGCGAATTACTTCGCTGCGCGCAACGCAGTCGTCGTGTCGCAGCTCCGCGCGGCATCGCTTTACCCCGCGCTCAACCCGCCGGAACCCAGCATCTACGGAGGTGTCGTCGCGCCAGGCACGATCGTCACACTTTCCACCACGGCGGGAGCGACGAACTATTTCACGCTCGGTGGAGCGGACCCTCGCGTCATCGGCGGCGGCATTGCGCCGAGTGCGAGCGCGGGGAATTCCTTTACGCTCACGCAGACCACGACATTCCGCGCCCGCGCCAAAAACACGAGCGAATGGAGCCCGTTGCAGGAAGTCACGTTCATCGTCGGAAACGCCGCGAACGCCGGCGAACTCATCATTAGCGAATTCGACTACAACCCGGCGAACCCCACAACCGCGGAGTTCAACGCGGGCCACACCAGCGCCGGGCTTTTCGAGTTCATCGAACTCACAAACATCACCGCGCAAACGCTCGACCTCACCGGCGTGAACTTCAGCGCCGGGGTGAAGTTCACATTCCCCGCAGGCCGCACGATTGCAGCCGGAGGCACCGTCCTTGTAGTCCGCAACAGCGCCGCATTTCTCGCACGCTACGGCGCAGCGCTCGCGCCGCTGATCGCCGGCGAGTTTCAAGACAGTAGCGAACTCAGCAACAACGGCGAAACGATTGCCCTCGCAGATTCTGCAGCCACGCCCATCACGAGCGTAGCCTACGCCGACGCCGCGCCGTGGCCCGCGAATGCAGACGGCACGGGCCACTCGCTCGTTTTCATCGCCGGAGCGCAAGCCTCCGCAGCGAGTTGGCGCACCAGCCTCGCCGCGCCGACTCCCGGCGAAAACCCGACGCTGCAAACCGAGTGGCAGCGCGCATACTTCACCGTCGCGGAGCTTGCAAACGCGGCCATCTCCGGCGACCTCGCCGACCCCGATGCCGACGGTCTCACGAACTTCGCTGAATTCGCCACCGCGAGCGACCCTCGCGATTCGGCGAGCGGACGCGACGCCGTCGTCGCACAAAAGCAGCCCGACTCATACATCCAAGTCACCATCCGCCGCGCAGCGATTCCCGGCATCACCATTACCTTCCAAGCATCCCCTGACCTCACCACTTGGACCGACGCGACCGCCAGCATGACGCTTGTGACGAGCACTAACCCGCAAACCGGCTGGCTCACCGAGACCTACCGCTCCCCCGCCCCGGCGACCAGCGGCGCCGCATTCTGGCGCATCCGCGCGGTGAAGCCGTAGGTCGGCGGCTTGCTAGACCAAAGTGTCCCAAATATTTTCCCTTGTGACGCCCTTGTGTTCTGCGACCTGCCGGAGGATTGCATCGAGAGTGCCGGCTCGAAGCGGGGAATGATCGGGGACCGAAATTCACTGATGACCGGGCGTCTCAGTCTGGAGAGTGACATGGCTGCCCACTTGATTCACGACTCGGTAGTCCCAATGCTTGCAGAGCGCCCGCACCAATTCGCGCCCGGATAGGTCGCGCGGAATTTTCACGCGCAGGCGAACACTTCGTCCCGCTGGAGATGGAACCGGATCGACTTCGGTGTCTTTTCTGGAGCATCAAAAAAATAAGCGTGAACCACTTCACGCACGTTCTTCCGGAGCTGCTCCCACGTATCGGCTTACGTCACGATATTCTCGGTGAGGCATTCTGCTACGAAACCGCTATCCGCTTCCTAGATGATTTCAAAAATTAACTCGCTCATGGTTGGAAGGTAGCCAAGGCCAAGACTGAAGGAAAGTGCGCCTCAAACACTGTCGAGCTGCCATTTACCACTACCCGGGTGTGATTAAAAGTGGAATGCTGCTTGTAGTAGGATAGGCATCCTGCCTGTCGGGGTGGGATGGGGCTTCCAGCCCGTCCAGAGCGACGTGCAGGAGCCTTTGCGGTGGCCTTTGCGAAGGGACGGGGGGAAACTAGACAGGCTGGAAGCCTATCCCACTCCGACAGCCTAGAAGGCTGTCCTACTACCGTCGCGCGTCGCGCTTCCATTCCACTTTTAATCACACCCCCACTACCCACGGCGCCATTTTGACGATTGCCAAGTCTCACGGAGATCCTACCTTCTCGTCTCTCAATCGTCACTCGACCATGAACAAACGCCGCATCCTCGCCCTAAGCATCGCCACCCTTTCTTCGTTCTCCGTCTCTGCGCATGGCGCGACTTGGTTTTGGGATGGCAATGACAGCATCATCAACTCTGCCAGCGACAACTCTTCGGCCTCGCCGATGAACTGGCTGAGCGGGGGAAATTGGGACAATGGCGCGGTGTCTGCGCCGCTGGCGGGGTGGACTGCAAATGACATTGCGGTTTTTGGCGGGTCGTTTCAGGGGACGCAGACGGTGACGCTGGGGAGCGGGATCGTGGCGGGTGAGCTGACGATTGGCGGGGCGGGGTCGGCATACACGATTTCGCTGACGGGGACGGGGTTCAATCAATTGGGTGTGCCGTCGGGGCCTATTACGATCAACGCGGGCTCGACGCTCTCGGCGGATGCGGCGACCAACAATGCCCACAACATCGCGGGCGGCGCGGGGCTGACGCTGAATGGCGGCACGCTCACGTCCATCAATGGTCCCGCAGGCCCGGCGAATGATGGCACCTATGGCAACTGGCTGTTGCGCGGGCCGGTGACCGTGGGCGGGTCGGCGGCTTCGACGATTAGTTCGTCGTCGCTTTTTATCGGCGGCGGTGGCGGTTCGTTTGTCGTGGCAGATTCTACGGGCTCGACTGCGAGTGATTTGGTCGTGTCGGCGAGAATTATCGCGGGCTCCGGCCCGATCACGAAGAGCGGGAGTGGCACGATGGAGCTGAATGCGGTGAATGCCACGACGAGCGCGGTGTCGGTGAACGGCGGGTTGCTGAAACTCGCCTCGACCGGCAGCCTTGATTCGACGGCGGTGACGGCGAGTAGCGGCGGGCGTTTTCGCATGGTGGATGCGGCGACGGTGTCGGGCACGCTGACGGCAAATGCGGGCGGCTCGATCGAGGTGGAAAATTCTGCGGCGCAGACTTGGACGAAGGCTGTGGGGGGCGCGGGCTCGTTTGTAAAAGGCGGCGCGGGTGCGCTCACCGTGGGCTCGGAGCTGCTCAATGTGACGGGCGGTGTGACTGTAGAATCGGGGATTCTCGACGTTACCAGGACGGGCGGCGCACAGATTTCGATGCCGCTGCTCATCAAGGCGGGCGCGACATTCCGTATTACCGGGAACCAGTATAATAATTTCGTAATACCGGGCGGGAACATCGGCATCACCGTGGAGAACGGCGCGACGCTGGAAGCAGCGGGTACGGTGAACAATGCGAACAATATCAGCGGGCTGATCTTGAAAGGCGGCAGCGTGATCCATACGGGAACGGTGGAGCCGACCTATGGGACGTTCATTCCTCGCTTCATCACAGTGAGCGATTTCCCTTCGACGATTAATGTGCCCGAGTTGTCGTTCGCAAACGCGGCTCTTCCTCTCGACGTTGCAGATACTCCAGGCGCGGACGATTTACTCATCGTCGGCCCGGTTACAAATGGCGACGGCGGAGGCGGCGCGGGCGGCTTTGTGAAAACGGGCGCGGGCAAGGTGCATTTTCAAAACACCGTGTCGATGAACAATCCCATCGCCGTTAGCGCGGGAACCGCGGCGTTTAGCGGGGCGACAACTACCGGGGGCGCTGCGCTGAGTGTCTCGAATGCGACGCTGGAGAACACGGCGCAGGTGAACGCGGGGACGATAACATTCACCAACGCGACCGGGACCATCGGCGGGCATCTCGTGGGCACGGGGAAAATCAGCATCCTCGGCGGCAGTAATGTCACCGCGACAAACGTCGGCCTTTATACCACCACGGGCGGATATGAAATCACGGGCTCGACGCTCGTTTTGAACAACACTGCGGCGGGCGCGAAACTAAGCGGTGGGCAGACAGTGACGATCGGCGCAGGAGGGGTGGTGCGGACGCAGGGGAATCAGTATAATACGATTCAGGGGCAGAACTGGGTGATCGAAAACGGCGGCTTGCTGAGCCTCGAAAATACGGCGGCGAACGCAAACAACGCTGGCAGTGCGACTCTGAAAGGCGGCACCGTCGCGCAGGGCGGAACTCCCGACGCGGGATACGCACACCTCATTGTAAACGGCGGACTGACTGTGCAGGACAATGTCTCGACCTGGAGCGCCGACATAGGCTTCACCGGCAACCAAACGGTGAGTGTCGGCGAGACGGGCACGGATGTGGACTTCAACGTCACGGGCCGTCTGCGGGGCAATGGCCCCGGCGTCCACGGCTTTACCAAGACCGGCCCCGGCAAGATGCGCGTGAGCGGCCTCGGTGCGGACTACAGCGGACCGCTCGTCATTTCTGCGGGCGTGCTGGAAGCCTACAAAGCTGGCGACAACGGACTCAGCCCGCTCTCGACGCAGCCCGTCACCATTCAAAACGGCACCACGCTATCAGTGCTCACGGTCGGAGGATACAACGGATTGGGCCACAGCGGAAACTATCCATCAGTCATCAACATCGAAGCCGGCGGCACGCTCGTCGCATCCAGCGCCACGCAGAACGCGCACAACGTCGGCAGCCTCGCGCTCAGCGGAGGCACGGTGAGTGCATTGAATGGAAACCACGACACGTATGGAAATTTCATCATCAACGGCCAGATTTCGCACACGGGGAACACGGGTTCGCTTATCAACGCACCGGCGATTTCATTCCGCTCGCCCGGCGGCACCGTGGATGTCGCAGATGGCACCGCATCAAACGACCTCACGATTTCATCGCAGATGCTCGACCACGGCGGCGTTTCGTCGCTGACAAAGACCGGCAACGGCACGCTGCTGCTCTCCGGCGCAAGCACGTTCACGGGCCCAACCACTGTGAACACAGGCACGCTGCTCGTGAACGGCAGCCTGAACGGCACTGCATCCGTGACCGCAAGCGCAACACTCGGCGGAAACGGAAGCATCACCACGACCGGCGCAATCACCATCGCGACCGGCGGAAAACTCGCCCCCGGCGCCAGCGCTGGCACACTCACACTCGACGCCGCAGGCGGGCTCGACATCTCGGCAGCCGCCGCAAGCACAGGCGCATTCGTCTTTGAACTCGCGACTCCCGGCGCAAGCGACCAACTCGTGCTCAATACGGGCGCCCTCAACATTGGCACAGGCGTGCTCGAATTCAGCGACTTTGTGTTCACCGACATCGGCGGGTTCAGCGCGTCGAGCTACACGCTTTTCGACACCGACTTCGCCATCACCGGCAGCCTCGGCGCAGGCGTGAGCGGGTTCATCAGCGGGCAGCAGATGGAACTGCAAATCAGCCCCGACGGCACCGACATCGTCCTCAACGTGCCCGAACCCGGCAGCGCAGCGCTGTTACTCGGCGGGCTGGCAATGCTGGCAGGGCGGAGGCGGCGGAAGTAATTCTAATTCGCTGACTCAATGTCCAGAATCACTCCCCAGGCTCGGGTGAACTGCACGGCACGACAGGCTGCACTCCGGTCGTACTTTTAATCCATGATACTCCGCATCATTTTCCTGCTCCTTCTTGCCCTGCCGCTCCGCGCTGCGCAGACGGTCGTATTTGCCAATGGCTCCTTTGAAGCGCAGGTGCTCGGGGAAGGCGGATTCACTTCGGCGAATACGACTTCGTGGACATCGAATGCATCTGCGGGAGCGTTTAATCCCGACACACCGCTGAACTTCGCTCCGGATGGGGCGAACGTGATTTTCTTCAACGACGGCGGATACATCAGTCAGGACTTGAAATTTGCGGGCAATATCGCGGTGACGGCGCAGCCGGGTGCGACGCTGACGGTGAATTTCGCCGCGCGGGGACGGACCACTGGCTCAGGCGCGCTGAGGTTCACAGTAAAGACAACCGGCGGCACGACGGTCGCCGGGCCGCTTGTCGTGAGCGTTCCGGCGAATACCACGGGCTACACGGCGCTCTCGGGGAGTCTCATTCTTCCAGGTGCCTCAGTCCTTGGTGCAAATGCCGGGCAGCCTGTGAATTTGCTCATCGAGCACGCGAGCGGAGAGCAGATCAATGCGGACAATTTCACCGGCACCTACGCCACTCCGGCGAGTATCGCGGCATTCACCGCATCGCCGACGGTCATCACCACGGCCGGTGGAACGAGCACGCTCTCGTGGACGACCAATGGCGCGACTTCGCTCACTTTGAACGGTGCGTCAATCAGCGGAACGTCCACAGTAGTGACGCCATCAGGAACGACGACCTACACGCTTGTTGCCACAAACGCCGACGGCTCGGCGAGTGCGAGCACAGTGGTCGCGGTCAGCGTCGCAAGCGACCTGCGCATCTCCGAATTCATGGCGGCAAATGTAAGCGCGCTCGCGGATGGAAACGGCGCATTTAACGACTGGGTGGAAATCGAAAACCCGACCGACGCGAGCATAAGCACTACGGGATACTTTCTCACCGACGATCGCGCGAACATGGCAAAATGGCCTTTCCCAGCTCGCACTATCGCAGCGGGCAGTCGGCTGCTCGTTTTCTGCTCGGGTCAGCTCACCACGAATTACACCGACCCCGCGGGCAATCCGCACACGAACTTCAAACTGGCTGATGGCGGCGAGTATCTCGCGCTCGTCGGCCCGAGCGGAATCGTGAGCGAGTTTGCGCCGGGCTACGCGGCGCAGTTCCCAAATATCAGCTACGGACGCGGCACTGTGCCGAGCCGTGTCGCGGAGTCGCTTGTCGGAAGTGGTGCGGCAGTGAAATACAAAGTGCCGTCGGCGGAGATTCCCGGCTGGCAGGCAAATGGATTTGCGGACGGCGCATGGACGAGCGCGACCCAGAGTGTAGGATTTGATCAGAACTTCGGTCCGCTCACGACAGCGCTCTCGACGCCCGCAAATACACCGGGAAATCAAGACTTCGGATTGGGACTCGGGATGGATTTTGTCGTGACGCAGGCGGTGCAAATTTCGGAACTCGGCGTCTTCGATGACCAGTCGAACGGAGTTGCGTCCGGCGTCACCCTGACCGTCCAGTTGTGGGCGCGAAATGAGAACGGCACGCCAACAAACTTCGCGGACGACACCGGGACTTCGGTTCTGGCGAGCACGACATTCACGACTGCGTCGCCGGGCACGCAGACGAATGGCAACCGGTTCAAAGCCATCACGGCCATCACACTGACTCCCGGCGCATACACGATCAATGCGCACGGCTTTACAGCCAGCGAGCGCAATGGCAACGGCCTCACCGTCACGCAGAGCGGAGGCGGCGCGCTGTCGTTTGTCGGGCAGAGCCGCTACGGCGCGACTGCCGGCGCATTCCCCGCATCACTCGACGGCGGGCCGGCGGCGCGATACAGTGCAGGCACGTTCCGCTTTCGGACTGCGCCCGGGACCAATGTTACGTCGGACATTTCCGCCGCGATGTTTAATGTGAACCCCAGCGCGTTCATCCGCGTGCCGTTCTCGGTTGCAAGTCCGGCGTTCGCAGCGCTGACACTCAGGATGACTTACGACGACGGCTTTATCGCGTATCTCAACGGCACCGAGATCGCCCGCCGCAACGCACCTGCAACGCCGCTCTTCAATAGCGCCGCGACGGCCAGCGTGACAGTGCCGAATTTCACGGAGACCATCGACGTCTCGCAACACGCCGGGCTTTTGTTGAATGGCGCAAACGTCCTCGCCATTCATGGACTCAACGCCGCGTCGAGCGACGTTGACTTCAAAATCGACGCCCGGCTTTCCGGTGAGCGCGCTGTAACGTCGCTGGCGTATTTTACCACGCCGACTCCCGGCGCGGCGAACGGTGCCGGCGTGCTTTATCCCCGCGTGGTCATCAGCGAAATCCACAGCAACCCGGTTGACTCGAACACTTATCCCACCGAGTTCATCGAGCTCTACAATCCGACCAGTTCCGCCGTGGATGCGAGCGGATGGGCGTTCACTAAGGGCGTCGCGTTCACCTTCCCAAATGGCACGAGCATCCCGCCGCGCGGTTACCTCGTCGTCGCGGAGAATCCCGCCACGCTGCTTTCCCGTCTTGGCGCGGTGGCGACTGGGCCGTGGCTCGGCTCGTTGAAAAACGACGGCGAAACCATTGAGCTCGTCGATGCGCTCGGCAACGTCGTGGATACCGTGGACTATGGACTTTCGTTCCCGTGGCCAAGTGTCGGCAGCGGGCCGTCGATGCAACTTCTCAATGAAGGACTCGACAACCAACTCGGCGGCGCATGGCGCGCGGCGACACCCACGCCCGGCACTGCAAACATCGGCGCGACGGTAAATGTCCCGCCCATCGTGCGGCAGGTAAATCACACGTTCACCGCATCGCTCACGCCGACCTCCGTGGTGCCGTCGAACGCGCCCGTGACCATCACGGCAAAAGTCACCGACCTTGATGGCGTGTTTTCCGCAGCGGTGGAGTACCAAGTCGTCGCGCCGGGCAATTTCATCCGCATCACCGACACCGCATTTGGCACGAACTGGACGAGCATCCCGATGACACCCACGGTTGCGAACGACGGCACGTATTCCGCCATCATTCCCGGCAGCGTGCAGCAGCACCGGCGGCTCGTCCGCTACCGCATCGCGGCGACCGACCAGCTAGGGCAGGGCGCGACATTTCCGCTCGCAACGGAGCCGTGCCCGAACTTCGCGTATTTCTGCTACGACGGCGTGCCCGCGTGGACTGCGGCGGTGCAGCCGGGAGTCACGAGCGCCACGACATTTTCCACCGCGACGATGCGCAAAGTGCGGCCGTGGCATTTGCTCTCGCAAGCCGCCGACGTGCAGGCGTGCCAATACGACGGTGCGTTCAACGATGGCGTCTATCGCTTCTACGGCGCGCTCGTCGTCGATGGCGTCGTCTATGATCACGTCCGCTATCGCATCAAGGGCCAGGGCTCGACATACAACACCGGGAAGAACAAATGGAAATTCAAGTTCAACCCCGGCCAGCTTCTCGCGATGCCCGACGACTACGGCACGAAAACCTCAACAGTCGAGACGCTCAATATCAGCAGCGTCCCGTCGCCCTGGGCACCGTGGAATCGCGGCCTCGCGGGGCTCGACGAAGTCATGCAATTTCGCATGAGCAACCTCGCCGGCGTCCCGTCGCCGAATACGAGCTACTTGCAATGGCGCGTGATCGACGACGCGGCGGAGGCTCCCGCTTCGCAGTTCGACGGCGATTTTTACGGCATCTACGCGGCGTTTGAAAATCAGGACAACCACTTCAAAGGCGAGCACGGGTTACCCGACGGAAACATCTTCCGCATGCAAAGCGGCGGCAATCATCTGCTCGGCCAGGGCGCGAGCCAGCCGGACGACCTCAGCGATTTGAACAGCTTCCTCAGCGCCACGACCGGCTACAACAAAGGCACCGCGGGCAGCGTCGGCACGTACCAAAACGAAGCGTGGTTCCGCGCAAACGTGGACATGCCGCGCTACTATTCTTGGCGCACCGTCGTCGAAGCGGTGAACGGCACCGACATCCGCGATCAGGAAAACGTAGTCTATTTTCGCGACCCGCTCACGGGCAAATGGCACATTGAGCCGTGGGACTGCGACCTCCTCTACGAGCAACTCGACCGCTGGGGCCCAAAGGGCACGCAAGCCGCGTTTAACACGCCGTCCGCGCCGTACGAGCAAATCCGGCGCGGCCTCGCGCACACCGCGCTGCGCATCGAATTCCAAAACCGCGCCCGCGAGTTGCAGGACCTGCTCATTAACAACGACCAGGCGTGGAAGCTCATCGACGAATACGTCTCGCTCATCACCGACGAAGCGCCGCGCATCATCCCAAACGGCGGCGCGATCTCCGCGGGCTTCATCGAGGCCGATCGACGACGCTGGGACTACTGGCCGCTCAACCCCGTGCAGCCGCGCAGCAACGGAAACAACTTCGGGCAATTCTATCTCACGCCCTACAACATCGGCGACATGGGCAACGGCCCGTTCGCTCCAAACAACGTGCGCACCTTGGCCAGCGCAGACTTCGCGGGCATGGTGAAATGGGTGAAGGACTTCATCACCACCGACGTGTATGGCGGGGCGCGACTCACGGAATTCACGCTCAATCAGCGCGACCTCTACACGCTGAACACTACAGGCACCACGGAGCAGATTCCCAACACGCCGACGATCACCGACCTCAGCCCCGGCGCACATGCCATCAATGCGCTCACCTTTCAGACGTCCGCATTTTCCAGCCCGAATGCGCAGGCGTTCTCCGCGATGCAATGGCGCATCGCCGAGGTCCGCTGGCCGGGACTCACCGGACACATCGACGGCAAACGCTGGCGCTACGAAATCGAAGACACATGGACCAGCGCAGAGCTGCCCGTTTTTAATAGCCAAATCATCCTCCCCGCCCAGCCGCTCGAAGTCGGAGTGACCTACCGCGTCCGCGTGAAAATGCGCGACGCCGCCGGGAATTGGAGCCACTGGAGCGCGCCCGTGCAATTCGTCAGCGGCGCGCCCGACGTGTCGTTTTACCAGCAAAACCTCGTCGTCTCCGAGCTCATGTATAAACCGAACGGCGGTTCCGGCTACGAGTTCATCGAACTGCGCAATCTCTCCACCACCACCGCGCTCGACCTCACGCCCATCACCATCAGCGGCGGAGTGGACTACGCATTCCCCAACGGCGCGACACTCGCTGCCGGGGCGCGCGTCATCGTTCCAAAAAACCTCGCCGTATTTCAAAGCCGCTACGGCACCGCGCTCCCGACCGTCGCCGGCTGGGGCCCGAACGATTCGCTCAACAACAGCGGCGACACCATCACGCTCAACTACGGGCAGGACGCTGTCATCCGGAGCTTCACCTACCAGGCCGTAGCCCCGTGGCCCGACCTCACCGCGCTCACCGGCAACAGCATCGTGCTGAAAATCCCCGGCACCACCGCGCCCGATCACACCATCGGCACCAACTGGCGAGCAAGCCTCACCACAAACGGAAACCCCGGCACCACCGACGCCATCACGTTCACCGGCACGCCAACCGCCGACGCGGACTCCGACGGCCTCAACGCTCTGCTCGAATACGCCCTCGGCACCAGCGATACGAACAACGCCAACGGCAGCACCGCCTACAGCATCACCCGCGAACCCGCCGGAACATTCCTCTTCTCACACCACCGCGTCCTTGCCGCCGACGACATCACCTACACCCTCCAAGCCACCACCGACGTCAGCGCCGCCTGGTCCTCCGCCGACGCAACATTAGTAAACAGCACGCCCGTCGCCACCGGAATCGTCAGCGACACTTGGCGCATCACCCCGCCCGTCGGAGCGGTGAAGTTTTTCGTGCGGCTACGGGTGGTGAGGTAAAGACGGGAAGTTTCCGGTCTTCGAAATCGGGCGAGCGTCGCTTGCGAAAGTAGTCAGCGGCTTTAGCCGTAACGACGCTGCAAAGAGAGTGCGCGTGGAAGTTCACTTAGAGCTTCTTTCTGCGAAGCGTTCCCTTTCTCTCTTGCCCACGGCGCGACAAAGTTCTCCGTGCGGCTGCGGCTTCTCCGTTAGATTCCGTCGCGCCCGGACGAAGGGTTCGTGCCCATCATTGCTCTCGATTCGTCACGGTGAACTGCGCACTGTTTCCACGTCATCACTTTGAAAAACTCCAAAACCCAATCCATGCTCCTGCGCGCACTTTGCGTAGTTCTACTTCCGGCTCTCGCGCACGCCGCTGAGCAAAAGAAGAACATCCTCTTCATCCTCGCCGACGACCTCGGCTGGAGCGACACGACGCTTTACGGGAACACGAGATACTACAAGACCCCGAACCTCGAACGCCTCGCGAAACGCGGGATGCTTTTCACCTGCGCGTATTCCGCCAGCCCGCTCTGCTCGCCGACGCGATCGAGCATTCTTACCGGTCTGCATCCCGCGCGCACGGGCGTCACCACACCAAACTGCCACTTGCCGCAAGTCGTCCTGAAAGCCACGCCCGGCTTGAAGGCCGCGCCGGGGAGCAAAGCCGTGGAGCCGGTTCCCGTCACGCGCCTCAACACCACCTACACCACGCTCGCTGAGACGCTCAAGGCTGCGGGCTACGCCACCGGGCATTTCGGAAAATGGCACCTCGGCCCCGAGCCGTATTCGCCGCTTCAGCAGGGCTTCGACGTCGATATTCCGCACTGGCCCGGCCCCGGCCCCGCAGGCAGCTACGTGGCGCCGTGGAAGTTCAAGGACTTCGACGCCGACCCCGCCGAGCCCGACCAGCACTGCCCCACGTATGCAGCGATGGTCGAGAGCATGGACGACGCCATCGGCACGCTGCTCGACACGCTCGACCGACTGAAGCTCGCCGACAAAACCATCGTCGTCTTCACGTCCGACAACGGCGGCAACATGTATAGCGATGTGGACGGCGTCGTCCCCACCAGCAACGCCCCGCTCCGCGGCGGAAAAGCGACCTCGCTGCAAAACAGCCCGACCGCGTGAAGTTGATGGACGCCCTCATAACCAACTTTCTCGCCGAAACCAGAGCCATACTGCCCGTCCCGAACCCCGACTTCGACCCCGCGAAGTATCGCCCCGAAGACGAAGGCAAAGGCAAAATCCGCGAAAACGATAAACCCTACCGCACCCCGAAGTCCGCACCCGCCGCCGCTGCACCGGAGAAAGTGGACGCCGCCCTGCAAGGCTGGCGCTCCCGAGCCTGCACGCCTACGGTGAAAGACGGCATCGTCACCATCACAGCCACCGGCGACGCGCCATTCCTCGGCTTCGCCCCCGGCCCGCTCGACGCCGGAGCCACTCTGAAATTCCGCATCAAAAGCAACGGCGGCACCGGCAAAGTCGCCTGGCTTCCCTCGCCCGCCACACCCGGAACCGAAGCACCACAATCAGGACCGCGCTCGGCTCCGGCTTTTGCGTAGTTTCCGCCGCGATGCCAGTCAACGCCGCCATGGGGCTCACGATAAGCCAAATCTCGCGACACCGCGTATCGCAACTGCCAGCGCGCGATCCGCGACGAGCGCTGAAAACTCGTCCGCTACCCGCTCGTGGATCGCACCCCGCTTTTAGAGCTCAGCACGGACCCGCACGAATTGACCAATCTCGCCACAAGCCCGAGCACGCCGCTAAGATAGCGAAGTTGACAGCGCTGCTCACAAAAGAAATGAAAGCTCACGCGGACGCCGCTCCGCTCACAGTCACCAATCCCGCGCCTGCCGAGTGGACTCCACCGGCAGGCGCATACAAGCCCGCCAAACGCGCGGCAATAAAAGCTCAACAGTAAATATCGCTCATGAAAAACCAAGTTATTGCCAGTCTCTTCCTCTCTGCCCTGTGGGCGACCACGCCAGCATTGGCGGAGCCCGCCGCACCCGCGACTCCCGCGGCTCCCTCGGTCAAGAAAACCGAAGCGAAAGCCCCCGATGCCGTGCCCGTCAAGCCGGACGACAAGGCAAAACCCGGTGCGAAGCCGAAGGAGAAACCGAAGAAGGCGGAGCCAAAAGCGGGTGGGCCTCACGCACCTACGGCGGAGCCCGCCGCCGCGGCTGCAAAGCGTCCGCAAGTCGTAGCGCCGCCTGCGAAAGGCGAGCGCATCGTGCTCATCGGCAACGGCCTCGCCGAGCGCGATGTTTACTACAGCCGCATCGAGACGGAGCTGAGCCTGCGTTATCCAGAGCAGCAGTTGCTTTTCCGCAACATGGGCCACGTCGGCGACACGCCCGCTTTCCGTCCGCATCCGTCGCGCAACTCGCAGTGGGCTTTTCCCGGCGCGGAGAAGTTTCATCCCGAACTCAAAACCCACAACGGACAGGGATTCTACCCGACGCCCGACCAATGGCTCACGCATCTCAAGGCGGACACCATCGTCGGTTTCTTCGGATACAATGAATCCTTCGACGGCCCGTCCAAGGTCGCCAATTTTCGAGCAGAGCTCGACGCATGGGTGCAGCACACGCTCACCAAGGCCTACAACGGCCAGGCCGCTCCGCGCATCGTTCTCGTTTCGCCGATCGCATTTGAAAACCAATCCGCAAAACGCGACCTGCCGAATGGTGAAAAAGAGAACGTGAATCTCGCCCTGTATTCCGCCGCCGTGGAAGCCGTCGCCAAAAAGAACGGCCTCACCTTTATCGACCTCTTCTCGCCGACCAAAGCCCTTTACGAAAAGGCCGTAAAACCGCTGACCACGGGCGGATTTGTGCCGAACGACGAAGGCTACCAGCAGGTCGCGAACATCCTGCTGACCAGCATGTATGGGCATCAGTCTCGCATCTCGAAAGCCGACCCAAAGCTCGTGCTCGAGGCAGTCAAAGCGAAGGACTACTTTTGGAACAGCGACTATAATCTCGTGAACGGAGTACACGCGTATGGCCGCCGCTACAATCCATACGGCCCGCAGAACTACCCGGACGAAGTGAAAAAGACCCGCGAGATGACAGCGATTCGCGATACGCTCATCCACGAAGTCGCGAGCGGCAAAAAGACCGACTTGAAAGTCGATGACAGTAAGACCCACTTGCTGCCGCCCGTGCCTACGAACTACCAGCCGAGCGTGAAGAACGGCAGCGAGACTTATCTTTATGGCGAAGACGCCGTGAAGTCCCTGACTGTTCCCGAAGGCTACAAGGTCGAACTTTTCGCCAGCGAGAAAGAGTTCCCGAATCTCGCCAACCCGATGCAGATGTCGTTCGACAACAAAGGCCGCCTCTGGGTCGCCACCATGCCGACTTATCCCGCGTATCGCCCCGGCGATGCGTTGCCGAATGATAAGATCCTCATTTACGAAGACACGAACGGCGATGGCAAAGCGGACAAGGAAACGGTCTTCGCCGCCCATCTCTATTTGCCGATCGGCTTCGAGTTCGCGCCAGAAGGCGTTTATCTCTCGCAAGAGCCGAACCTCGTCCTGCTCACCGACACCGACGGCGATGACAAGGCGGACCGCAAAGAGATCATCCTCGGCGGCTTCGACACGCACGACACGCATCACGCAATCAGTGCTTACACCGCCGACCCGAGCGGCGCGTTCATGCTCTGCGAAGGTGTGTTTTTGCACTCAAACGTCGAGACGCCGTACGGCCCCGTGCGCTGCGTCGATGGCGGATTCTTCCGCTACAGCCCGCAGCGCGGGCAACTCGAGCGAACGATTCAGATGAGCATCCCGAATCCATGGGGCTACGTCTTCGATAAATGGGGCCAGGACTTCCTGCTCCACACCTCCGGCACCACGATGAACTGGGCGCTCCCGATGCAGGTAAAACCGACGTTTGGCAGCAAGACACCCGGCACCATCGACCTCATCCCTGCGGGTGAAAAAGTGCGCCCGACATCCGGCCTTGAGATCATCTCGTCGCGCCACTTCCCCGACGACGTGCAGGGGGATATCGTCCTTTGCAACAACATCGGCTTCCTCGGCATCAAGCAGCACCAGATCGAAGACGACGGCACCGGCTGGAAGACGACTTTCCGTCAGAATTTGCTCCAAAGCAAAGACGGGAACTTCCGCCCTGTGGACCTCGAATTTGCACCCGATGGATCGCTCTATGTCATCGACTGGCACAACGTCCTCATCGGCCACATGCAGCACAACGCCCGCGACCCGCTCCGCGACCACGTTCACGGCCGCATCTACCGAATCACCTACCCGAGCCGCCCGCTCGTGAAGCCTGTGCAAGTCGCAGGAGCGAGCATCGAGACATTGCTCAACAACTTGAAGGAGCCGGAGTCCCGCACCCGCTACCGCACACGCCGCGAACTGCGCGCACGCCCCGCCAGCGAAGTGCTACCCGCCGTAAAAAAATGGACCGCTGCCCAGACCGACGTCCACGCGAAACTCGAAGCGCTCTGGACCACTTGGGGCATGAACGCTGCCGACGAAGGACTCCTCCGCGAACTCCTCGCCAATACCGACGCACACGCCCGCGCCGCCGCCGTCCGTGTGCTGCGCTACAATACGCATCGCATCGCAGGCTACGCAGCTCTTTTAGAAAAGGCCGCCGCCGATGAAGATGGCCGAGTCCGCCTGGAAGCGACCGTCGCTGCATCATGGCTGCCAGACACCGCTGCCGCAAAAAAGATCGTCGCCATCGCCGCAAGCAAGCCTACCGACGTATGGAGTGTAAAAGTTGTGAAGACAGCATCCGACCGGCTCAACGGAGTCGCCGAAATAGAGCAGCCCGATTTTGCCGCCGCGAAAGCCCCGTCGCATCTCGATGCTAAAGGTCAGGAACAGTTCCTCGCCGGACAAAAAATCTACGTTCGCGAAGGCCACTGCGTCACGTGCCATCAAGCCGACGGCAAAGGTCTCGACCCCAGTTTCCCGTCCATCGCAAACAGCCCGTGGATCGCAGGGGACAAGGAGCGCCTCATCAAACTCACGTTGTACGGACTCATGGGCCCGCTCGAAATCAACGGCAAGAAATACGACGGCCAAGTCCCGATGACTCCATTTGGCGGGATGTTGAACGACAGCGAAATGAGCGCCGTTCTCACTTACGTGCGCAACAGCTTCGGTAATAAAGCCGACCCCATTGGACCTGACGAAGTGCAGAAAGTCCGCGCAGCCACCAAAGGCCGCGTGATGTTCTACAACGCCGCAGAACTGCTGAAAGAGCACCCGCTGAACTAGCGGCAGAATTCAAATATGAACCTCTTTCAACGCCGCACTCCGCTTCTCGTGGTCGCCCTTGCGCTCTTTGCCTGCGCGAGTCATCTGTTCGCCGCGCCGGTGGGATTGGTGGATGAAGCGCCGGCGAGCATTGGAACATCGAAGTCCGGGCTGGTGCTGGTGGATTTTGGGAAGGTTGCGTTTGGGAATCTCCGCATCATTCCGCCTGCAGGATCTAACGCGATGATCACCGTACACTTCGGCGAGGCGTTCGCCGATGGCAGCATCAACCGCAAGCCACCGGGCACCGTCCGTTACGCGAGCGCGTCGTTCACGATGAAGGACGGGAAGGTCTTCACGGCTGCGCCCGCCGCCGACAAGCGCAACACGGAGCAAGTCAGCGCCGCGCACCCGCCCGCCATTCTCACCCCGCCGGAGTGGGGCGTCGTGCTTCCATTCCGATGGGTGGAAATCGAAGGCTGGCCGGGGCAATTGCAGGCCGGACAGATCACCCGGCAATCCGCCCACGCGGATTGGATGCGCACCGGAGACAAAGCATGGCTCGCTCCGCGCTATGAGGCATTGAAAGCCAAGACCCTGCTGAATCGTGCCGACGCCGACGGCCTCATCCGGAGCGACGCACTGCAGATCAAGAAGACCGACATCGTGGACTGGCCCGTCGGCGAGCGGAACAAATTCGTCTTCACGGAGATCAATACCGTGGTCAACGCCTTCCATCTGCGGGCGGTGTCCGATCTCGCTGAACTCGCCAGCGCGCTGGGAAAAGTGGAAGAAGCGAAAGGCTTCATCGCTCGCTTCGTCGCCACCCGAGCGAAATTCCAGGAAGTTCTTTTCGATGAAAAGCGCGGCGTTTACGTCGATGGCAAACCCGTCAAAGCGCAGCGCGAAGGTGCCCGGTGGATTCTCGCGGACGACCTGGCCGGGACCGCGAAGATCGAGGTGAAGTGAGCCCGGCGAAGCAACTCACACCAACCCAACTCACGACTCATGAAACGACTCACTCCACTGCTTTTCACCTGTCTCACGCTGCCTTTGCTGAACGCCAGCGGCCAGTCCGACTCATCGCTGCATGATGTCGTGCCAATGCCCAACCAACAGCGAATTCACGCGCAATGATCCTGATCAAGAAACTTGCCGCGCTGATTCTTCTCTCGACCATCGTCGCTCAAGCCGGAGCCGAC